>NZ_BAAARB010000010.1:0-133695 GCF_039531975.1 Gordonia cholesterolivorans
GGCCGCCCTCGCGGGCTTGGCGGTCGTAGACCATGCGCACGGCACGCTCACGCAGCTCTGGACTGAACTTCTTGGGCATACTCCGATTCTCCTTGCTGAGACTCGGAACGGAACCCAGGGCGCTTCACCGCGCGCGATCACTCCGTTGCGCAGGTGCGCGGGTGCGTCGGCGTTCGCCTCAGCGACGCGGCGAATGGCCTGCGAGATGGTCTCGACATCGTTCGTCGCGAGCACATGCGCCTGCACGGGGTTGGTTCGCGACCAGCCATTGAGGGCACGGGTTTGCACTGGCAACTCATTAGACACAGTTGTCATGCCGCGAAGATATATTCCAATCCTAAGAATTCTCGGCATACCGAATTGCCAGGCGAACCGCGTTAGGCACCATCGGCGATCGTCACCCGGGGTTGGTCAATTGCAGTGTCCGATCCGTTCTAGTGTCGACCACCGTCACAGCTCGAGCGCTTCCGGCAGAATCACCGGCAGGAGGATGGATGCCTGGACGAGAACCCGCGTCATTGCTGATCGATACGCACCCTGAGCTCGCCCTCGAGGCAGTCCAGGTTGCCTCCGGGGTGCCGCTCCCCACGCTCGGCACCCATAGCAATCAGACAGTTCGTTGGCGGTGCTCGACGTGCGGGCACCTGTGGGAGGCGAAGGTCGCAGCTCGCACAAAGGGGGGCGGTTGCCCCGTTTGTGCGCAGGCCAAGCGCGCGCGATCACGAGCCCAGGCACCTCCGGGAGCCTCACTGCAGGATTGCTACCCGACCATCGCCGCCGAGTTCGTACGCAATGTGACGCGTCCCGATATGACCCCGGCTGATCTTCGCGCTCGCGCTCAGCAGCTGTGCGTGTGGCAATGCGCCCAGTGCGGACATCAGTGGCAATCCACTGTTGCTAATCGGACGTACGGAAGGGGGTGCACGGCCTGTGCGAATCGACGACGGGCCGACGCTCGTCGTCGCCCGACCGCCACGACCAACACCGCTGCAGAACGGGCGGCGTTCCCCCTACACGAGCTAGTCGCCAATCTCACCAACCCAACCCTTGGTCTGCGCGACTTGAAGCCCTCGTCTGGTGATCGATGCCGATGGCGGTGCAGCGAGTGTTCCCACGAGTGGGAGGCCACGATCGCCAGCCGCGTGATGCGCCGGAGTGGATGCCCGCCCTGCGGCACGAGGCGCGCATCCGACATACGAACCGCTGCAGCGGCCGGCGAATCATTGCTGGAGCTATATCCCGACCTTGCTTCCGAGTTCGTATCCAACGAGACCTTTCCTGGCCGCGCTCCCGCGCAGATCCGCCCAAGGTCCAATGCGTTGTGCCGGTGGCGGTGCCGACGAGGGCACGAATGGGTCACAACAGTCGCAGCACGCGTCGCGGGCACGGGATGCGCGCGCTGTGGTGCACGCGGCCAATCCCGGCTGGAGTTGGAAGTAGCTGAGCTATTGCGCCTCTCAACCGGCGAACATGTCGAGGTGGACGTGCGTGTCCGCGCCAACACCCGCACCTGGCGCGTCGATATCCATGTCGCCTCCCTCGAGTTGTACATCGATCTTGATCCGGCGCATTGGCACAAGGACACCAACCGCGACCAGCGCAAGGTCGATGCACTGACCGAACTCCGGTACATCCGGGTCAGAGATGCGGCACTACCGATGCTGGACCGCACGCCCTCAATAACGGTCGAACGCCGATCGCTCGACGCTGCGGAGTGGGCGAACGCCCTCCAACCAGTAGTCGAAGCGCTCGGAGGAACCTGGCTCCAACCGACTACCGAGAGCACCGCAAAATCCCTCGCGGCTGCGGGGGACCTGTGGAGAAAGACGCTGCAAGGCCGTCCCCTACGGTCAGCGGCAGACGTCGCACCGGACCTCTCTCGCGAACTGTTACGCAACGAAACACGGCCCGGCGTCGACTTAGACTGGGTGCCTCCCAGTGCAAGAGACATGTGCTGGTGGAAGTGCCGTACCTGTGGACACGAGTGGCGGTCATCGATCGGAGCACGGGCATATCTCGGGACAGGTTGTCCCGAGTGCAGCGCAATCAAGGCTGCGCTGAGCCGGTCGACCGCACCGGCCGGCGGGTCACTTGGCGATCGCCACCCAGAAATCGCGGCCGAGTTCGAAGCCTGCAGTCGACCGGCCCGCTCACCTGCAGATCTGCGCCCGTCGAGCAACATCAGTTGTTCGTGGCGGTGCCCCGAGTGCAACCTTCAATACTCCGCATCGCCTGCGAGCCGTGTGCGCGGTAGGGGGTGCCCTCAATGTGCACAGGCACGGGCCGGCGACACTCGGAGCCGCCGCGATGCAGCGCGCGGAAAGAGCCTGAACGAGTACCCAGCCCATCTTGCCGAGGAGTTCATCGCGATCGTCGGACGCCCGCACCGCTCCCCCCAAGACATTCCGGGCGGCTCGAATCTGAAAGCCGCGTGGCGTTGCAAGGACTGCCGAAACGAGTGGACGAGCACCGTCGCATCGCGTGCCCTCGGCGGGACAGGTTGTCCAGCATGCAGCCACCTCCGTACCGCGAACGCTCGTTCATCGCCCAAGCCTGGACATTCACTATTCGACCTAGCTCCCACGGTCGCATCGGAGTTCGTCGACAATCTCACACACCCGGGCCGCAGCCCGGGGCAGCTCAAGGCCGCAAGTCACGACAGATGCAGATGGCGATGCCACCAGGGTCACGAGTGGGAAACTACAGTCAAGAACCGAGTTCGGGGCGGCACAGGGTGCCCAGTATGCAGACGGATCTCGTGAGCCGAATTCACTACCGGAGGTACACACCGGTAGGTGCCGTGCGCAGGCGCTCTACTCGACTCAATCATTGATCCACCGTCAGCAGCTTGACTACGAGCTGGCCAACAGGAGCGCGCGGGCCGTCGAGTGCGCTCACATTCGCGCATACCTGGCCTCGCACACTAGCCACTCTTCATGAAGGCCTCCGCACCTGTTGCGCTTGCTTCGTCGATGACTCAGCAGTCCCGGCAGCGGAAACCTCTCACCACAGTCAGGGCGCAGCACAGCGCGAGAGTGTGCATATCGCCGATGATGCCGCAAGTTGCTCTGGTAGCGGAAGACCCGAAGCTCATCGCAATCAGGGCACTCTTACCCGCCGGTCCGCCGCAGGAGCGAGTGGCCGCTCCCCCGCCGAGGTGGCTCCGAGTCGTTCTCACCGGAGAACCAGAAGCTGATCCGCGCAAGTTGCCACCCCTCGACCGATCACTAAATGACGTATCTCAAAGAGCATTAGACACCCTATTCAATCAAAAACGACTGACGCCACCACTATCAGAACACGCGAGGAATCCCCGACACCCATAGATCTAACGGCTGGGCTGGCAAGAACCCAAAACGGCTGGCGGAGTACGTCCGCCGCATCAACGCCGGGAGTCGTCCTCAATGCAGAGGAGTCCTACGCGCCGACTACGTCGACCTTCTCCGCGAACGCATTGCGTCTCGTGACGCGGACAACGCGACCTAGATCCTGTCGGAATCGTTTGAGTAGCTGGTTCAGGCGGTCCGCGTGCCGCGGGGGTGGCCAACCGCCAAGTCCTATCGGTCGTAGGCCTGTTCGATCAGCACCATCGCGTTGGCCCCCACATCCGGGGAGTCTGCGGGACTGAGACCGAGATACTGACGATGCCGCGTGTGCGCATGACGATATGCCTCGTATGTTGCCGTCAGTATCTGCGCCACCAATCGCCCATTGAGCTTCTGGTACGCCGCGATTCGTCCGTCCCCTCGTTCGCCAGTTTCAACTGTCTCGAGGAGGGCGCTCGCGTGTGAATGGGAGTGGGCGACTGCACATATCGGGGAGTACATGCTGTCGGGCTCCACTCCTGAGTACCGCAGAAGTGCTTTGGCGAGCTATGTCTCCGACGGAACCTCCAGATCTATCTGCCGACGATCATTCCGGTTCCGCCCGGACGGCGGCTTGAGTTCGTAACCGATCGCTTGATCCTGACCGAGCAACTTGTCGACCAGTTGTTGAGTGGTATCCGGCAGCGCCGACACTCCCGACACCATGCCCAGGGACTGATACTCGCTGCGCAGTCGCAGTGAGATCCAGCGGCCGACGCGTTCCTTGACGTCGATTCCCGGTTCGAGAATGAAGAACGCGGCCGAGCAGGACATCAGCATGGTCCGGGCAAGAGTGAACGGGCTCAAGGCAATTCGTTCACTGACCAGCAGATTTCCAATCGCTCGAAAATGATCGTCGGCGCGCACCAGGTACATTGCCGCCTCGCCCTGCAGGTTGGCCACCGGGTTGCTGGTGGCTGGTCCGGTGAGCCGATGCTCATGGTGGGCATCCAGCGCGGCCGGTGACAGCGGCTTGTCGGGAGAGCTTGTCAATCTTTCTGTGTAAGTCGGTCAGGTGTTCGGTTTATAGGTGATGGTTGAACGGTCTGGATATGCGAGTGATAGTTGCTCGAGTGCGCGTTTCCAGTTGGTGGTGACCGCGCCTTCGACCAGCCGTCCGGAGGCTCGGCGCTTGGCGGCGGGCAGGCCCCGTTCTGTTGCGCGGTCGCGGGCGCGTTTGTCTTCGATGTTGCAGATCGCCATCCACAGCAGCTTCATCGCAGCCTGATCGTTCGGGAAGTGCCCACGATTCTTGGTGACCTTGCGCAGCTGGTAGTTCAACGATTCGATGCTGTTGGTGGTGTAGATGACCCGCCGCAACTCCGGCGGGAACGCCAGGAACGGAATGGACCGTTCCCACGCGTCCCGGAAGGTCTTGACTGCCGAGGGGTACTTGCGGCCGAGGTCGGAGTCGGCGAATACCTCCAGCGCATCGGCGGCGGCTTGCTCGGTAGGGGCCTGGTAGACCGGCTTGAGCAATGCCGCGACCGTCTTGCGGTCGCCGTAGCCGACGAACCGCATGGATGCTCGGATCAGGTGCACCACACAGGTCTGGACGGTCGCCTGCGGCCAGGTGGCCTCCACGGCCTCGGCGAATCCGGTCAGGCCGTCGCAGCACACGATCAGGACGTCGGCGACCCCGCGATTGCGCAGTTCAGCGCACACTGCCGCCCAGAACTTGGCGCCTTCTCCTCTGCTGAATCCAGATCCCCAGAACGTGCTTGACGCCCTCCATATCGACCCCGACCGCGATGTGGGCGGCCTTGTTGCGCACCGCCGACGAGGTCGGCAAATGGCAGACCCGCGACCTCGAAGCGCTGTATCCGGTGATCTACCTCGATGCGATCATCGTCAAGATCCGCGACGGCGGGCACCACCAGCGAGGCTTCGGCTGGGTGAGCGTGAGCTCGTACGGCACGTGCCACGACCTACGGTGTCACCACGTCGATCCGACGGTATGGCACGGACTCGACGCCGCGCTCAAGGAACACCCCACGACCGGGCTGCATCCTGCAAATCGTTGACTGTCAGATAGGTCTGTGGCGTTACAGACTCGCAGCAACGGCGGTGCCGCGGTCCGCCACGAGCCACCTGACGATCCACAGTGAACGACCCCTTCAGACGATCACCCACGGCGGCATCCAGATCGTAGTTCTGAAGTACACTCCAGTGGCCCACGGCACCCCAGATCACCCTCCGTGACCTCGACTCCTACGACACTTTCCTGCAATCGCGCCAATCACACGGCACCCGCCATCGCCCTCCGGGTACCCACCGCACCAGCTTCGCGGGCGTGGGCGGACCAGATTCCGCACAAAACTACGCACAGCTGGAGAAGAACGGAGCATTCGACCGCTCAGGAATGCCCCGTGGACGCGGCGAGCAATCGCGTTTCACCCTCGAAGCAGTCGCGTACTTGAACCGTTGCGCGATTACGTCGACCGGCACAAAACTGCCGCCTGAACTGCAGTTATGCAGTTCAGGCGGTCAGGTATTCGTCAGACGGTGAAGCCGAGCGCCCTCAGCTGCTCGCGTCCGTCGTCGGTGATCTTGTCGGGCCCCCACGCCGGGATCCACACCCAGTTGATGTCGACCTCGGTGCACAGACCGGAGGTCACCAGCACATTGCGCGTCTGGTCCTCGATGACGTCGGTGAGCGGGCACGCCGGCGAGGTGAGGGTCATATCGAGCTTCACCGCCGCGTCCTGGTCGATGGCGACGTCGTACACGAGCCCGAGGTCGACGACGTTGATGCCCAGCTCCGGGTCGACGACGTCGCGCATCGCCTCCTCGACGTCGTCGATCGACGGGAGCGAGGTGGCGACCGGCTCGGCCGGCGCAGTGGTTTCGGTGTTGGTCTCGGTCATTGGTCGCTCCTAGGCGGGATCGGGGACTTCGGTGGCGAGGCTCTGCGAGAGCGCGTCCTTGAACGCCATCCACCCGAGCAGAGCACACTTGACGCGCGCCGGATACTTGCTGACACCGGCGAGCGCGATGCCGTCGCCGATGACCTCCTCATCGCCGGGATCGGTCCCGCGCGAGGTCATCATGGCGTTGAACGAATCGACGGTGGCGAGCGCCTCGTCGACGGGCAGCCCGACCACCTGGTCGTAGAGCACCGAGGTCGAGGCCTGGGAGATCGAGCAGCCCTGGCCGTCGTATGAGATGTCGGCGACCGCGTCGTCGACCACCGACACCCGCAGCGTCACCTCGTCACCGCACGTCGGGTTCACGTGGTGCACCTCGGCGTCGTACGGATCCCGCAGACCACGGCCGTGCGGATGCTTGTAGTGGTCCAGGATCACCTCCTGGTACATCTGCTCCATCCGCATCAGCGACCCCCGAAGAACCGCTGGGCGACGCCGATCGCGTCGGCGAGCGCGTCCACCTCGTTGAGCGTGTTGTACACGGCGAACGATGCGCGCGCACTGCCCTGAACGCCGAAGGCCCGGTGCAGAGGCCAGGCGCAGTGGTGTCCGACGCGGATCGCGACCCCCTCGTCGTCGAGGATCTGGCCGAGGTCGTGGGCGTGGATGCCCTCGACGTCGAACGAGACCGCGCCGCCTCGCCGCTCGGCGGTGGTGGGACCGACGATGCGCAGACCGTCGATCGCCGTCAGCCGCTCCAGCGCGTGCGCGGTGAGCTCGTGCTCGTGCGCGGCGACGTTGTCCATGCCGATCTTCTCGAGGTATTCCACGGCCGCGCCCAGACCGACGACCTGAGAGGTCATCGGGACGCCCGCCTCGAAACGCTGCGGCGGCGCGGCATACGTGGACACCTCCATGGTGACCGTCTCGATCATCGAACCGCCGGTGAGGAAGGGCGGCAGCTGAGCCAGCAGCGAAGCGCGGCCGTACAGCACGCCGACACCCGACGGACCCAGCATCTTGTGCCCGGAGAAGGCCGCGAAGTCGACCCCGAGAGCCGCGAAGTCGACGGGCATGTGAGGCACCGACTGGCAGGCGTCGAGCACCGCCAGCGCATCCACCTCGTGAGCGCGGCGCACCAGTTCGGCGACGTCGGCGACGGCGCCGGTGACATTCGACTGATGAGTGAACGCGACCACCTTCACCGACTCGTCGAGTACCAGCGAGTCCATGTCGATGCGGCCCTCGGCCGTCACTCCGTACCAGCGCAGGGTGGCTCCGGTGCGGCGGCACAGCTCCTGCCACGGCACCAGATTCGCGTGATGCTCCAGTTCGGTCACCACGATCGTGTCACCGGGGCCGAGGGCCCTGCCGCCGAAGACCGGCGCCGAACGGTCATCGCCCAGGGTGTACGCCACCAGGTTGAGCGCCTCGGTGGCGTTCTTGGTGAAGACCACCTCGTCGACGGCGACGCCGACGAAGCCGGCGATCGCCGCGCGCGCGTGCTCGTACGCGTCGGTCGCCTCTTCGGCCAGCTGGTGCGCACCGCGATGAACCGCGGCGTTGTGGTTCAGCAGGAAGTCTCGCTCGGCGTCGAGCACCTGCAGCGGCCGCTGCGACGTGGCCCCGGAGTCGAGGTACACGAGCGGCCTGTCGTCGCGGACGGTGCGGGACAGGATCGGGAAGTCCGCCCGCAGTGCCGTGACGTCGAGTGCGGCTGCGGTGGTCATGTCACTCCCCCTTCGTCGCGTTGATCGAGATGGCGGCCGTCACTTCGCGGCGGCCGCGGTGAACCGCACGTAGCCGTTCTCTTCGAGCTCGTCGGCCAACTCGGGTCCGGCGGACTCCACCACGCGGCCGTCGACGAAGACGTGGACGTAATCGGGCTTGATGTACCGCAGAATCCGCGTGTAGTGCGTGATGAGCAGGATCCCGCCGTTCTCGCGTTCCTTGTAGGCGTTCACGCCTTCGGAGACGATGCGCAGCGCGTCCACGTCCAGACCCGAGTCGGTCTCGTCGAGAATCGCGATCTTCGGCTTGAGCAGCCCGAGCTGCAGGATCTCGTGACGCTTCTTCTCACCGCCGGAGAAGCCCTCGTTGACGCTGCGCTCGCCGAACGCGGGGTCGATCTCGAGTTCGGCCATCGCCTGCTTGGTCTCCTTGACCCAGTGCCGCAGCTTCGGGGCCTCGCCGCGCACGGCGGTTGCCGCGCTGCGCAGGAAGTTCGACATCGAGACGCCGGGCACCTCCACCGGATACTGCATCGCCAGGAACAGTCCGGCGCGGGCGCGCTCGTCGACGCTCATCTCCAGGACGTTCTCCCCGTCCAGGGTGATCGATCCCGAGGTGACCTCGTACTTGGGGTGACCGGCGATGGCGTACGAGAGGGTCGACTTGCCGGACCCGTTGGGGCCCATGATCGCGTGGGTCTCGCCCGAGCGCACCGTGAGGTTCACACCCTTGAGGATGTGGATCGGCTCGGCGTCGGCGTCGGACTGCGCGACGTCGACGTGCAGGTCGCGGATTTCCAGGGTCGTCATCTGTGGTGATTCCTTGTCGAAGTATGTGTGGATGGTCAGGCGCCGGCCGACTCGAGTTCGGCCTCGATCGCGGATTCGAGCCGCTCGCGCAGTTCCGGGACGGCGATCTTGGCGAGGACCTCGCCGAAGAAGCCCCGGACCACGAGGCGCCGCGCCTGATCTTCGGGGATGCCGCGCGCCTGGAGGTAGAACAACTGCTCGTCGTCGAACCGGCCGGTGGCGCTGGCGTGACCGGCGCCGACGATCTCACCGGTCTCGATCTCCAGGTTGGGGACCGAGTCGGCACGGGCGTTGTCGGTGAGCACCAGGTTCCGGTTGAGTTCGTAGGTGTCGGTGCCCTCGGCGGCCGGCCGGATCAGCACGTCGCCGATCCAGACGGTGTGGGCCTCCTTGCGCTTGTCGCCCGACGGGTCGCCCTGGAGAGCGCCCTTGTAGGTGACGTGCGAGCGGCAGTTGGGCTGCGAGTGGTCCACCAGGAGACGCTGCTCCAGGTGCTGCCCGCCGTCGGCGAAGTACAGTCCCCACAGCTCGACGTCGCCGCCGGGCGCGGTGTACTGCACGTGCGGCGAGAGCCGCACGGTGTGTCCACCGAGGCTGACCGCGAAGTGCTTGACGACCGCGTCACGTCCCAGCGACAGGTGGTGGGTGGCGACGTGGGTCGCGTCGTCCTCCCACTCGTGGACGTTCACGACGGTCAGATGCGCGCTGTCGGCGGCGAGGATCTCGACGTTCTCGCCGATCACGCCGCTGCCGCGCTGATCGAGAACCACGACCGCCTTCGAGAAGGCCTCGGCGCGGATCTGGATGTGCGAGTAGGCGACCTCGTCGGCTCCCGGACCGTCGACGGTGACGAACACCGGATCGGCGATCTGCGCCTCGCGGCCGATCGTGAGCACGGTGGCCTTCTCGAAGGACGAGTAAGCCTGGGCGGAGACCCTGTCGAAGGGCACCCCGGCCTCACCGAGACGGGGATCCTCGCGGCCGACGGTCTCGGCGGTGACGCCCTCGGCGTCGCCGCTGACCTGCACCGAGGTGGTGCCGGTGGCGAGCGCCGTGCCGTCGTGCAGACCGTGCAGCCGGCGGAACGGCGTGAAGCGCCACGCCTCTTCGCGCTGCGACGGCACCTCGAAGGCGTCGACGTCGTAGGAGGTGAAGAGTTCACCCTTGTTGACCACCACGGGCGAGGCGGTGGTCTGGGAAGCGTCCGCCATCAGCCGACCGATCCTTCCATCTGCAGTTCGATGAGCCGGTTGAGCTCGAGTGCGTATTCCATCGGGAGTTCCTTGGCGATCGGCTCCACGAATCCGCGGACCACCATCGCCATGGCCTCCTGCTCGGTCAGTCCGCGGCTCATCAGGTAGAAGAGCTGATCGTCGCTGACCTTCGAGACGGTGGCCTCGTGTCCCATCGTCACGTCGTCCTCGCGGATGTCGACGTACGGGTAGGTGTCGCTGCGGCTGATCTGATCGACGAGCAGGGCGTCACACTGCACGGTGGACCGGCTGCCGTGGGCGCCGGGGTTGATCTTGATCAGGCCGCGGTACGACGACCGTCCGCCGCCGCGAGCGACGGACTTGCTGACGATGTTGCTCGAGGTGTTGGGCGCCAGGTGGACCATCTTGGATCCGGTGTCCTGGTGCTGGCCCTCGCCGGCGAACGCCACCGACAGGACCTCGCCCTTGGCGTGCTCACCGGTCAGCCACACGGCCGGGTACTTCATGGTGACCTTGGAACCGATGTTGCCGTCGATCCACTCCATGGTCGCGCCCTCTTCGGCCTTCGCACGCTTGGTGACCAGGTTGTAGACGTTGTTCGACCAGTTCTGGATGGTCGTGTAGCGGCAGCGGCCGCCCTTCTTCACGACGATCTCGACCACGGCCGAATGAAGCGAGTCGGACTTGTAGATCGGGGCCGTGCAGCCCTCGACGTAATGGACGTAGGCGTCCTCGTCGACGATGATCAACGTCCGCTCGAACTGCCCCATGTTCTCGGTGTTGATGCGGAAGTAGGCCTGCAGCGGGATGTCCACGTGGACACCCGGCGGAACGTAGATGAACGAGCCGCCCGACCACACCGCGGTGTTCAGCGCGGAGAACTTGTTGTCGCCTGCGGGGATGACGCTGCCGAAGTACTCCTGGAAGATCTCGGGGTGCTCACGCAGGCCGGTGTCCGTGTCGAGGAAGATCACGCCCTTCTCCTCCAGGTCCTCGCGGATCTGGTGGTACACGACCTCCGACTCGTACTGCGCGGCGACGCCGGCGACCAGACGCTGCTTCTCGGCCTCCGGGATGCCGAGGCGGTCGTAAGTGTTCTTGATGTCCTCGGGCAGGTCCTCCCACGACTCGGCCTGCTTCTCGGTCGAGCGCACGAAGTACTTGATGTTGTCGAAGTCGATGCCGTCGAGGTCGCCGCCCCAGCTGGGCATCGGCTTGCGGTCGAAGATGCGGAGCGCCTTGAGCCGTTGGTCGAGCATCCACTCGGGCTCGTTCTTCTTGTCCGAGATGTCGCGGACGACGGCCTCGGACAGACCGCGCTTGGCGGACGCACCTGCCTCATCGCTGTCGGACCAGCCGTAACCGTAGCGATCGAAGGAAGCAATGGTCTCTTCCTGCGTCAACTGGGTGGCGGCGGGATCGGTGACCGTCATCGGAGAACCTTTCCATCGGGGGTGTCGGAGGCTGCGGGCTGAGCGGCCTCCGGAGTCGTGAGATGCACGGGAACGTGCGTGGTGCACACGCAGTCGCCGTTGGCGATGGTCGCCAACCGCTGCACGTGCGTACCGAGGAGCTCGGTGAACATGGCCGTCTCGGCCTCACACAGCTCCGGGAACTCGGACGCCACATGGGCGACCGGGCAGTGGTGCTGGCAGATCTGGACGCCCGCGCCGACTTCGCGCGTGTCGGCCGAGTAGCCGCCCGCGGTGAGAGCGTCGGCGATCTGCTGAACCGTCGCGATCACCGAACCGGACTCGCGCGCCGGCTCGACGCCGGAGACGAGATCCGAGATCCGCTCATGAGCGAACTCGTCGACCGCCTGCTGACCGGCGACGTCGCGCAGCTTCCGCAGCACTGCACCGGCCAGATCGTCGTAGGCGTGCCGGAGCTTGCCCCGGCCGGCCGGCGTGAGCTGGAACCACTTGGCCGGGCGGCCCCGCGTACCCTTGCCGGGACCAGCCCTGGAGAAGCCGGACGGCGCCACCTCGATGTCCCCGTCGGCCGACAGGATCTCGAGATGACGGCGGACGCCCGCGGGCGAGATCCCCAACCGCTCGGCGATGTCGCCGGCGGTCATCGGCCCCTCGTCCACCAGCAGCGACACGACGGCGGCGCGGGTCTGGCCGTCGTGGCCGCCCGCCTCCGCATGCTGCTCGCGCAGCTGCCGCTCGTCACCGCTCATGCTTTTCACAACAATATTGTTACCTAAATACTTCCACCGGGCTAGCAAGGGTCGCCTAAATCTCCGGCCCGACGGGGCGGCGGACCCCACCCGTTAGAGTCTTCGATGTGCCAGAACTCCCCCTCATGCGCCGGACGCTCGATTACGTGGGCCTCGGCAAGCCGGCGGTCGAGCACGACGCCGACCGCATCGGCGACTTCGGCACCACCGTCGCGCGGATGCACGACGACGAACGCGAGGTGGGCCCGCTCAACCGCCTGGAGACGCTGCGGATGCGTCGGATCAGGCTGTTCGGCACCACCGGATCGATTCTGATCCTGATCGGTTCGCTCGGCACCGGCATGCTTCCGGTGCTGCAGAATCCGATCGTCGGCACCCGAGTCCTGTCGCTGCCCTCCCGGATGTACTCCACCGCTCTGACCATCTCCATCGGCGGCGCGATCATGCTAGTCGTCGCGTGGGTGATGCTCGGCAGATACGCCGTCGGGCGCTACCGGGTGGAGGTCGCCGAGGGCCGCAGCCCGGCACGCCGCATGACGCGCGGCCAGACCGACCGCACCCTGCTCATGTGGGTGGCGCCGCTGATCATCGCGCCGCCGCTGCTCAGCAAGGACGTCTACTCCTATCTGGCACAGAGCGCGATCGCGTACAAGGGCATGGACCCGTACACCTACAGTCCGATGCGCGGTCTGGGCGTCGACCACGCGCTCACCCTGTCGGTGCCGAACCTGTGGAAGGACACGCCGGCACCGTACGGGCCGCTGTTCCTGTGGATCGGCGAGCAGATCACCGCCATCACCGGCGAGAACATCACCGTCGCCGTGCTGCTGCACCGGCTGGTGGCGATCGCGGGCGTCCTGATGATCGTCTGGGCGCTGCCCCGGCTGGCACGGCGGTGCGGCGTCTCGGCCGTGGCAGCGCTGTGGCTCGGCGCGCTCAACCCGCTGCTCATCCTCCACCTCGTCGGCGGCATCCACAACGAGTCCCTGATGATCGGCATGATGCTCGTCGGCCTCGAATGGTCGTTCCGCGCCGTCTACGGCACGCAGCGTCTCCGCAGACCCGACCGTCCGCTGCCGTCACGGGCGGGATGGGTCCTGCTCGCCGGTGTCGCCGTCATCGCGGCGTCGGCGATGATCAAGGTGACGTCGATGCTCGCCCTCGGCTTCGTCGGCGTGGCCCTGGCCCGGCGCTGGGGTGCCACGCTTCCGGCTCTGCGCCACGCGCCGGTGAGTCAATGGTGGCGACGGTCGCGGCGTTCGCTCGCCGCCCTGGCGGCGAGCGCGGGAGTGATGGGCGTGGTCGCCGGCGCGGTGGTCGTGGTGACGTGCCTCGGAACCGGCCTGGGCTTCGGATGGACCCACACTCTCAGCACCGGCGGCATCGTCCGGTCGTGGATGTCGATGCCGACCCTGCTCTCGGTGGTCGCCGGCCGCGTCGGACTGTGGCTCGGCCTCGGCGAGCAGACCCAAGCGATCCTGGACATCGCCCGGCCCATCGGGCAACTCGTGGCGGCGGTCCTCGTGGTCCGCTGGCTGCTGGCATGCCTCGCGGGCCGCATCCATCCGATCGGCGGCCTCGGAATCGCGATGGCGAGCGTGGTGATCTTCTTCCCCTTCGTGCAGGCGTGGTACCTGCTGTGGGCCGTGATCCCGCTGGCCGCATGGGCCACCACCCGCTGGTTCCGCGTCGGCACCGTCGTCATCTCCGGAATCATCGCGATCGTCGTGATGCCGACGAGTTCGGACACCAGCCCCCTCGTGGTGGCCCAGGGCCTGGCCACCGGTGTGATCATGGTCGCAATCACGGCGATGGTCTTCTTCATCGACAGCCCGATCCGCATGTGGGTCAGGCAGCGTCACGACCGGAATCGCCAGTAAGGACCGTGTGCGGCCGGATCAGTCGGCGCGATGCGCACCGTTCGGCCGGCACCGCCCCGCAGCCCGGTGACCTGCGTCGCTCGCCTAGGCTGTTGGGCGTGCATGAAGCTCTTTCGCCCGGTACCGGGCCGGATCACCGACCGGCTTCGGGCGACGCGGCGCTCCTGGTCCGGGGTCTGGTGAAGAAGTTCGGGGACAAGACCGCCGTCGACGGGCTCGATCTGAGGCTGCCACGCGGCGAACTGCTCGCGCTGCTCGGCCCGAACGGCGCCGGTAAGACCACCACCGTCGAGATCTGCGAGGGATTCACCCGGCCGGACGCGGGCGAGGTCCGAGTGCTCGGCCTCGATCCCATCGCCGACAACGACGCGCTGCGAACCCGGATCGGCGTGATGCTGCAGGGCGGCGGAGCGTATCCGGGGGCGAAGGCCAAGGAGATGCTTCGCCTCTGCGCCGCGTACAGCGCCGATCCCCTCGATCCCGAGTGGTTGATGGACGCCCTCGGCCTCACGGAGGTCGCGAACACGGGATTCCGCCGCCTCTCCGGCGGCCAGCAGCAGCGACTCTCGCTGGCGTGCGCGCTGGTCGGCCGGCCGGAACTGGTCTTCCTCGACGAGCCCACCGCCGGCCTCGACGCACACGCGCGAATCGTGGTGTGGGAGTTGATCTCCCGACTCCGCGCCGACGGGGTGTCGATTCTGCTGACCACGCATCTGCTCGATGAGGCCGAGGAACTCGCCGACCAGATCGTCATCATCGACCGCGGGCGCGCCGTCGCCGCGGGCACACCGTCCGACCTCGTCCGGCGCGATGCCGAGCGCCGGCTGCGGCTCAGCGTCTCGGGGGTCGACGCGGCCGAACTCCGGAACGGGCTCCAGGATGCACTCCCCGCCGGCTACCGCTGCACGCTCTCGCCGACCGGTGAGCATGTGGTGACCGGCGACATCACGCCCGCCGTGGTCTCGGCGATCGCACAGTTCTGCGCCGACCGCGGAATCCTGATCGACTCGCTCAACGTGGCCAGCAACAGCCTGCAGGACGTCTTCCTCAGCCTCACCGGACGGGAGGTGCGCGCATGAGCACCGAGGTACCCGCGACCAATCGCTTTCCGAGCGGAACGTTCACTCCGCGTCCGCGGCCCGCTCCGCTCACCCGGATGCTGGCGGCTCAGACTCGCATGGAGCTGGTTCTGCTGCTCCGCAACGGCGAACAGCTGCTGCTGACGATGTTCATCCCGATCACCATGCTGATCGGTCTGAGCCTGCTCCCCCTCGACACCGAGGCCGGCGACACGCCCGCCGCGCGCGCCGCCACTTTCGTGCCCGCGATCCTGGCGGTCGCGATCATGTCGACCGCCTTCACCGGGCAGGCGATCGCGGTCGGCTTCGACCGCCGCTACGGTGCGCTCAAGCGACTGGGCGCCACCCCGATACCGCGGTGGGGCATCATCGCCGGCAAGTCACTCGCGGTACTCATCGTGGTGGTCCTGCAGTCGATCATCATCGGTGGCATCGGCATGGCCTTCGGCTGGCGGCCGAGCATCGCGGGTCTGCTGCTCGGCGCGGTGGCGATCGCGGTCGGCACGGTCGCGTTCGCCAGCCTGGGACTGCTCCTCGGCGGCACGCTCAAAGCGGAGGTGGTACTCGCCCTCGGCAACCTGATCTGGTTCGTCCTGCTCGGTCTGGCCGGGCTCGTCGTCTTCGATCAGCATGTGCCCGACGCGGCGCGGACTGTCGCCCGCCTCTCCCCCTCCGGTGCTCTCACCGAGGCGCTCACCCGGGCCCTCGACTCGTCGTTCGACGTCTTCGGCTTCTGTGTCCTGATCGTGTGGGCCGCGATCGGCGGCGCGCTGGCAGTTAGGTGGTTCCGCTTCCAATGATCGACTCCTGGTTCGGCTTCAAGAGGCCGACCGCGACATACCTCTATTACTGGGCGATCGCCAACCTCGCCGCCAACGTGCTGCTGGTGGTGACCGGCGGCGCGGTGCGGGTCACCGACTCGGGCCTCGGCTGTCCCACGTGGCCCCAGTGCACCTCGGGCTCGGTGACACCGCACGCCGCGATGGGCATCCACGGGCTGATCGAGTTCGGCAACCGGATGCTCACCTGGGTGCTCGTGGTCATCGCGATCGCCACCTGGGTGGCCGCGATGCGGCGCGTCCCGGTCGACCGACTGTCGCGGCGGCTGGCCACCGGGGTCGCGATGGGTGTTCCGCTGCAGGCGATCATCGGCGGCATCACGGTGCTGACCAACCTGAACCCGTGGATCGTGGCCTTCCACTTCCTCGCGACGATGGTGATCATCTCGCTGGCCACCTGGATGGTGGTGCACACCGGGTCGGCCGCCCGTGGACCGGACGCCGGCGAGCCGGGGGCGACCGATGCCGAATCCGCGGTTCTCCGACGGTTCGGAGTCCTGCTCGCCTGGGCTCTGTACGCACTGACGTGGGTCACCATCTATCTCGGCACGGTGGTCACCGGTTCCGGACCGCACGCGGGCGACATCAAGGCGCACCGCAACGGTCTGGAGCCGACGCAGGCCACTCAGCTCCACGTGGACGCCGTCTGGACACTCGTGGGACTGACGGCCGCGCTCATCCTCCTGGCGGTGGCTGCGGTGCCGTCGCTGCGCCGCGCCGCACTGATCTTCGGCGGCGTGATCGTGGTACAGGGGATCATCGGCTACGTGCAGTACGCGGCCGGTCTTCCCGAGGTGCTCGTCATCCTCCACATGTTCGGCAGCGCTCTGCTCATGATCGGCGCGACGCAGCTCGTGCTCGCGACGACGCGCCGCTGATCCGCCGGATCTGACACGAGAACCCGGCGACCGCGTACGGTCGCCGGGTTCTGCGCTGTGCGCACGTGTCGCAGTGCGCGTACGTCGTCAGTCGAGGATCTTGCGGTTGCGCGCCTTGGGAAACCGCGACTGGTGGGCCACCCAACCGGCCATCTGGCGCCAGTGCGACGGCTTCACCTCGGTGACCGAGGTCAGATCCCGGTCCCACTCCGCGCGCTCGAGTCCGTCGACCGCTTCGATGACCGCGTCCGCGGTCCGCACGCTGTCGACCACCTGATCGCCCAGAATCCCGCCGGCCTCACCCACCAGGGTGATCCGCACTCCCGCGGCACCCGCAGGCTGGACCACGGCCTTGGCCGAACCGCCCTCGGCGGCGACGAACTTTCCGATCGCGGAGACTACGGCGCTCGGCGCGGCCGCGACGGATTCGGAAGCAGTGGCTGTGGACGCAGCGGTGTCATCGCTCATGACTGCCGAGTATAGCGGCGTGCGAAAATGGACCCATGCGTGCGATCCAAGTGTCCACTCACGGCGGTCCGGAAGTCCTTCGACTCGTCGATCTCCCCGATCCCGAACCGGCGCCCGGCGAGGTGGTGGTCGCCGTCTCCGCGGCCGGGGTGAACTTCATCGACACGTACCTGCGCACCGGAATGTACCCGTCGCCCACCCCGTTCGTGCCGGGCAGCGAAGGCGCGGGCCGGATCGTCGCCGTCGGCGACGGCGTCGAGCACCGTGCCGTCGGCGACCGGGTGGCCTGGTGCGACGCCTCGGCCGGCTACGCCGAGTACGTCCGTATCCGCGCCGATCGGGCACTTCCGGTACCCGACGGCGTCTCCCTCGCCGCCGCGGGATCGTCGATGCTGCGCGGCAACACCGTCCACTATCTGCTCGACGGCAGCGCACATCCCGAGGCGGGCGACACCGTGCTGTTGCATGCCGGGGCCGGCGGCATCGGGCTGCTGCTGACCCAGTGGGCGAGCGCGCGGGGCATCCGGGTGATCACCACGGTCTCCTCCGACGAGAAGGAACAGCTCTCGCGCGCGGCCGGTGCCGCCGAGGTCCTGCGCTACGGCGACGACGTGGCCGCACGGGTCCGCGATCTCACCGACGGGCGCGGGGCGCGGGTGGTGTACGACGGCGTCGGAGCGGCGACCTTCGAGCAATCCCTGGCCGCGACCGCCGTCCGCGGCACCATCGTGCTCTTCGGCGCCGCCAGCGGACCGGTGCCCCCGTTCGACCTGCAACGACTCAATCCGGCCGGATCACTGTCGGTGACCCGGCCCACGCTGACCCACTTCATCGCCGACCCCGCCGAGTTCGCGTGGCGTTCCGGTCAGTTCTTCGACGCCGTCGCTAGCGGTGAGCTGACCGTGACCGTCGGACAGTCGTTCCCGCTGGAGCAGGCCGCCGAGGCCCACCGCGCACTCGAATCCCGAAGCACGGTCGGGTCGACGATGCTCGCTGTCGCCGACGATGACTGAGCCGGCAGCGAAGAGCGCCGGCGGGCCGGCCGCCGGTCTGCGCTGGGCCGTGGTCGCCGTCGCCGCGATCGCTCTGCTGGCGGCGTCTCGGCCCTTCGGTCCGGTGGCACTGATGGTGGCCCTCGCCGTCGCACTGGCCGTGGGTCTGCTGGCGGTCTCGGTGCCGATGCCGTCCCGGATCGCCGCCACCGCGCGTCCGGCTGCACCCTCGCCGGTCTCGGTGGAGGAGCGCTGGCGGCGCAGCGCGGCCCACCACGACGAGGTTCTCAGCGCGTACGGTTCCTTCGAACTCGATCCGGCCATGCTCCTGCGGTATCCGGGGCTCTGGGACCTGTCGGCGCCCGCGATCATCGCATTCCACGACAGTCTGGCCACGGCCGGTGAGCTCCGCACCGACCGCTTCCCCGGGGACGCCGCCGGTGAGCGCTACATCGCCGCCGTGACCGACCTGCGCAGCACCTGGGCCGCGGCCGACCGCTTCGCGCGGAGTACCGGGACCGACGACCTCGACCCCGCCGACGCCCGCGACTGCCGACGCGCGCTGAAGCTGCTCGCCCACGCGGACGGGGCCCGGAGCCAGGAACGCGCGGCCTATCTGCAGCAGGTGCTGACCACCGTCGATCGTCTCACCGAACGGGGTGTGGTTCCCCAGACCGAGCGCGTCCGGGCCGGGCTGACCGCGCAGCTCCGGCGCGCGATCGAGGCGTGAGCCCGTGCGGGCCGGCCTCTGCGGCGGCGTCCCTCGCTAGCGGCGTCCCTCGCGCAGAAACTTCCCGTTCGGCGAGTAGACGCCCGTCGCCCCGACCGCGTCGGGACCGACCTGCATCTGCACCGTGACCGGCAGCCGATCCGCCGCCGGATCGTCGTCGCCGGGCGCGACGCCGATCTTGAGTCCGACGGCATCGCGGTCGTAGGCCGCCACCCGATGTCTGCGCACCAGGTCGTCGCGGATCCGCACCATCGTCGCTCCGGTCAGTCCGGTCAGCGAGAAACCATCGGGGTCGGACGCCGAGTCGGTCTCGGACAGTTCCGGGAACCGACCGGGCTGCACCCAGATCCGGTAGATGCCGCCGCCGTCCAGTTCCAGCTCGACACCGGGGTGCGCCACGCCGATCCACGGCGCGGCCTCATCGACGGCCTTGTACGCGATCGAACGGAGCACGGCCCCATCGGGATCGATGCCCTCGTCCTTCAGCACACGCTCGGCAACCGAGAGGAACTCACTAAGGGACGCGGCGCCGACGGTGTCGGCGACCCGCCCGTGCAGATCCGTCTCGATGCTCTCCCCGCCGGACTGGCCGAATCGGGCCACCACCTTGTCGTCGACCGAGCGCGGGCCGATCTCGATGCCGCCGCTGGAGGTCGGCTCCGGATAGCCGATCTTCTGGCGCGCGGCGCTCACCCGGGCGGCCGCGGCGTTCAGGTCCAAGTGGGCGACATCGGCGCGGGTGAACACGGTGCGCTCGCCGGTGCGCGCCGGATCCGAGTCGCTCCACGATGTTCCCGATCGATACGAGGCGATCTCCCGCCCGGTCCGCGGATCGAGCACGCGCACCGTCTCCCGATCGTCGTCGATGCTGATCTGCCTGATCGAGGACGAGCCGCCGGGAACGAGGCGGTCAGCGCGGTCCAGAGCGCGCGCCAGCGCTGCCGAGGGATCGCCGCCGCCCTCGAGCACCGCGTCACCGTCGGCGGCATGCGAATCGATCGCCGTCTCGGGATCGGCCAGCACCGCCACGGTGGGCAGACCGACGAGCAGAACCGTCGCCACGACCACCGCGGCACCGCGCAGGGCGGACTTCTGGCCGTATCGACGGAGCGAGCCGATCAGCCCGATGGCGACACCGGCGCCGGCGACCGCGAACAGAACCGAGGTGACGGGAAGATCGACGACGACCGCGACCACCAGGCACAGTGTCGCGACGACCGCCGCGAGCGCTGTCCTCGTGACGGCCGGGCCCGGCTGCTTCACGCCGCGTGCAGTCCTCACTCTTTCACCTGCGGGCGCCTTGAGACTGCGAGTGTCGGTCAGAAGTAGCCGGCGACGGTCGGCAGGTTGATGACCGCGTCGACAGCGAGGCCGCAGAACAGCAGCGCCAGGTACTCGTTGGACGTCAGGAAGATCTTGAGCGGCTTCACCTCGACGCCCTTGCGGGTCTCGACGTAGAGCTTGGTGACCATGTAGATGAACCACACGCCGGAGGCGACCGCGACGACGAGGTAGATCCACGACGCGGCCGGGATGAGCACGAAGGACGTGATGACGGTCAGCCAGGTGTACACCACCATGTGCGTGGTGACGCGCTCGTCACTGGCGATGACCGGGAACATCGGCACGCCCGCGGCGCGGTAGTCCTCGCGATAGCGCATGGCGAGCGCCCAGGTGTGCGGAGGGGTCCAGAAGAACACCACCAGGAACAGCACGAAGGGCTGCCAGCTGAGCGAATGCGTCACCGCCGCCCATCCGACGAGTGCGGGCATGCAGCCGGCGGCGCCGCCCCAGATCACGTTCTGCCACGTGCGGCGCTTGAGCACCAGCGTGTAGACGAAGACGTAGAAGCCGATGGTGATCAAAACCAGGATCGACGGCAGGAACGACCGCTCCCCCGCGTCGTTCGCGGTACCGAAGTAGAGCACGACGAACGACACGACCGCCAGGACGATGCCGAAGATCAGCGCATTGCGCACCGGCACCGCGTGACGGGCCAGCGGCCGGCGCTGCGTCCGCTTCATCTTCTGATCGATGTCGGCGTCGGCCACCATGTTCAGGCTGTTGGCGCTCGCGGCACCGAGCCACCCGCCGACCACGGTGATCAGGATCAGGCCGATGTCGACCGTTCCGCGCTCCGCCTGGAGCATCACCGGAATGGTCGAGACCAGAAGCAACTCGATGACACGCGGCTTGGTCAGCGCGATGTACGCCAGGACCATGCCCCACGCACGCGCACCGAGGCCGGCGTTCCCGGCCGGGTTCTCGGTAGACATCGAGGTCGAGGAGGCGTCGGTGTCCGCGCTTTCCCCAATACTCACAGATGCTCCTCACATAAGACCCGGCGTCATCGCGCCGCGCGATCCGTCCACGACGGATCCGGGCGACGGTCTGTACGCGACAATGGGCACACCGACGGGCTACTACGACCGATGGTAGACCCGGAGGTCTCTCATAACAGAATCCGCACTGCCCAGATCACACTCGCACTCAATCCCGGCGACCGCGCCCGCCGAAGGTGGTCCATCACACCGGAAAGTCCCCAGCCAGTCGCGCGCGAGCGTGCGGCGGACCGCTAGGCTGGAAATCACCATTGCGTCCGAGCACCCACGACAAGGCACAGGAGACTCCACCACCGTGGCGATTACCGACGAGATCCGCGAGCTCACCCAGCAGGTTCACCCCGCCGACTGGAGCGACCTGGACACCAAGGCCGTGGACACGGCTCGCATTCTGGCCGCGGACGCGGTACAGAAGTGCGGCAGCGGCCACCCCGGCACGGCGATGAGTCTGGCACCGCTGGCGTACACCCTGTATCAGCGCGTGATGCGCCACGATCCGTCCGATCCGGCCTGGGTGGGACGCGACCGGTTCGTCCTCTCGTGCGGCCACTCGAGCCTCACCCAGTACATCCAGCTGTATCTCGGTGGTTTCGGCCTTGAACTGGGCGATCTGGAGGCGCTGCGCACCTGGGGCTCGCTGACGCCCGGCCACCCCGAGTTCCGCCACACCAAGGGTGTGGAGATCACCACCGGCCCGCTCGGACAGGGACTCGCGTCGGCGGTCGGCATGGCCATGGCGGCCCGGCGCGAGCGCGGCCTGTTCGATCCCGACGCACCGGCGGGCCAGAGCCCGTTCGATCATCACGTGTACGTGATCGCCTCGGACGGCGACATCGAAGAGGGCGTCACCTCCGAGGCCAGTTCCCTCGCGGGTACGCAGGAACTCGGGAACCTCGTCGTCTTCTACGACCAGAACCACATCTCGATCGAGGACGACACCAGCATCGCGCTCTCGGAGGACACCGCCAAGCGTTACGAGGCGTACGGCTGGCACGTCCAGATCGTCGAGGGCGGCGAGAACATCGTCGCGATCGAAGAGGCGATCGAGAACGCGAAGGCCGTCACCGACAAGCCGTCGATCATCTGCCTGCGCACCATCATCGCCTGGCCGGCCCCCAACAAGATGAACACCGGCGCCTCGCACGGCTCGGCCCTGGGCGCGGACGAGGTCGCCGCGACCAAGGAGATCCTCGGATTCGACCCGGCCAAGAGCTTCGACGTCGACCCGGCCGTGCTCGGGCACACCCGGTCGCTGCAGGCTCGGGCCGCCGCCGAGCGAGCCGCGTGGCAGGAGGGCTTCGACGTCTGGGCCGCCGAGAACCCCCAGCGCAAGGAGCTGTTCGACCGGCTGGCCGCGCATGCGCTGCCCGAGGGCTGGACCGACGTGCTGCCGTCCTGGGAGGTCGGCGACAAGGATGTGGCGACCCGCTCGGCCTCGGGCAAGGTCCTCTCGGCGCTCGCGCCCGTCCTGCCCGAGCTGTGGGGCGGATCGGCCGACCTCGCAGGCTCCAACAACACCACGATGGACGGTGCCGTCTCGTTCGGTCCCGAAACCATCAGCACCGGGACCTGGAAAGCCGATCCGTACGGCCGGACCCTGCACTTCGGCATCCGCGAGCACGCGATGGGATCGATCCTGTCAGGCATCGTCCTGCACGGCCCGACGCGCGCGTACGGCGGAACCTTCCTGCAGTTCTCCGACTACATGCGGCCCGCGGTGCGTCTGGCCGCGCTGATGGAGATCGACCCGATCTACGTGTGGACCCACGACTCGATCGGCCTCGGCGAGGACGGTCCCACCCACCAGCCGGTGGAACATCTCGCCGCGCTGCGCGCGATTCCCCACCTGGACGTGGTCCGTCCCGCCGACGCCAATGAGACCGCTCACGCGTGGCGGCATCTGCTGACGCGCCGTCACCGGCCGGTCGGGCTGGCCCTGACCCGCCAGAACGTGCCGGTCCTGGAAGGCACCAGCTTCGAAGGAGTCGCCCGCGGCGGCTACGTCCTGTCCGACGCCGACGGGACCTTCGAGGTGGTGCTGATCGGCACCGGCTCGGAGGTGTCGCTGGCGGTGCAGGCGGCGCAGACGCTCGCCGCCGAGGGCATCGGCGCACGCGTGGTCTCGATGCCGTCGCTGGAGTGGTTCGCCGAGCAGGACGACGATTACCGCGAGTCGGTGCTGCCGACCGGCATTCCGCGCGTCGCCGTGGAAGCCGGCATCGCCATGCCGTGGCATGCGATCGTCGCGGGCGGCGAGATCGTCTCGCTGGAGCACTTCGGCGCTTCGGCTCCGTACCAGAAGCTGTACGACGAGTTCGGCATCACCGCCGACGCCGTCGCGGCCGCCGCCCGCCGCGTGCTCAACCGCTGACCTCCTGCGGTCGAGCGAGCGCAGCGCGTCGAAACCACCGCAACACGACATCCGACCCGATCCGGAGAACAGGAGTCATCCCCATGTCTCAGAACAAGAACCTCGCCGCTCTCTCGGAGGCCGGCGTGTCCGTCTGGCTCGACGACCTGTCCCGCGACCTGATCGCCTCGGGCGCTCTTCAGGATGAGATCGACACTCACTCGATCGTCGGCGTCACCACCAATCCCGCGATCTTCCAGAACTCGATCTCCAAATCCGAGAGCTACGCGGCTCAGGTCAAGGATCTCGCGTCGGTGGGCGCCGACGTCGATGCGGCCGTCACCGCCATCACCACCGACGACGTCCGTGCGGCGTGTGACGTCCTGCAGCAGGTCTTCGTCGACACCGACGGCCACGACGGCCGCGTCTCCATCGAGGTGGATCCGCGACTGGCGAACAAGACCGACGAGACCGTGGCGCAGGCGATCGAGCTGTGGAAGATCGTCGACCGCCCGAATCTGTTCATCAAGATCCCGGCCACCGAGGCCGGGCTGCCGGCGATCACCCGGGTGATCGCCGAGGGCATCAGCGTCAACGTGACCCTGATCTTCTCGGTGGACCGCTACCGCGCAGTGATGGACGCGTACCTCGACGGGCTCGACGCCGCACTCCGCAACGGCCACGACGCCGCCAAGATCGAGTCGGTCGCCTCGTTCTTCGTCTCCCGCGTCGACTCGGAGATCGACAAGCGCCTCGACGCCATCGGAACGCCCGAAGCGCTCGAGTTGCGAGGCAAGGCCGGTCTCGCGAACGCCCGCCTTGCCTACGCCGCCTACCGCGAAGTGTTCGAGACCGGGATCCGCTTCCCCGATCTCCAAGCGCACGGGGCGCTGCCCCAGCGCCCGCTGTGGGCGTCCACCGGGACCAAGAACGCCCAGTACCCGGACACCCTGTACGTGAGCGAACTGGTGGCGCCGAACACGGTCAACACGGTTCCGGTGAAGACTCTGAACGCCTTCGCCGACCACGGGTGGGTCGACACCGACTCGATCCTCGGCCGGGCCGAGGCGTCCCAGGAGGTGTTCGACTCACTCACTCGCGTGGGAGTCGATCTGCCCGACGTCTTCGCAGTATTGGAGGCCGAGGGGGTCAGCAAGTTCGAGGACGCCTGGAACGACCTCCTCGAGGCCACCCGGACGCAGCTCGACGCCGCGCAGCGCTAGCCGACACGACGCCCGGACGATACGAGAGGCCAGAGCGATATGGGACGTGCGGTCGACAAGCCGTGGAAGAACCCGCTTCGCGATCCGCATGACACGCGGCTGCCGAGGATCGCCGGGCCGTCCGCCCTGGTGATCTTCGGCGTGACCGGCGACCTCGCGCGCCGCAAGCTCATGCCGGCGATCTACGATCTCGCCAATCGGGGTCTGCTTCCGCCGAGCTTCGCGCTCGTCGGCTTCGCGAGGCGCGACTGGGAGCACGAAGACTTCGCCGACGTGGTTCGGGAGGCGGTGGAGGCGGGCAGCCGCACCGGCTTCCGACAGGAGGTGTGGGATCGGCTCGCCGAGGGCATCCGTTTCGTCGCGGGCACCTTCGAGGACGACGACGCCTTCGCCGCTCTGCAGCAGACGCTCGCCGATCTGGACCGGGAACGCGGGACCGACGGCAACCACGCCTACTATCTGTCGATCCCGCCGAAGGCGTTCCCTGTGGTCCTGAGCCAACTGCGGCGCACGGGGATGGCCGACCAGGACGGCGACAGCTGGCGGAGAGTCGTCATCGAGAAGCCCTTCGGCCACGACCTCGACAGCGCCCGGGAACTGAACGCCCTCGTGGGCAGCGTCTTCCCCGAGGAGTCGGTGTTCCGCATCGACCACTACCTCGGCAAGGAGACCGTTCAGAACATCCTGGCCCTGCGATTCGCCAACCAGCTGTTCGACCCGCTGTGGAGCTCGCACTACGTGGACCACGTGCAGATCACGATGGCCGAGGACATCGGACTCGGCGGCCGGGCCGGCTACTACGACGGCATCGGCGCGGCCCGCGATGTGATCCAGAACCACCTCCTGCAACTGTTGGCGCTGGTCGCCATGGAGGAGCCGGTGTCGTTCTCGCCGCAGCATCTGCAGTCGGAGAAGATCAAGGTCCTCTCGGCGACGCGCAACATCACCCCGATCGACGAGAACTCGGCGCGGGGACAGTACGGTCCGGGATGGCAGGGCTCCGAACCCGTGGTCGGGCTGAAGGACGAGGAGGGTTTCTCCCCCGACTCCACCACCGAGACCTTCGCCGCGATCGCGTTGGAGGTCGACACGCGGCGCTGGGCCGGCGTGCCCTTCTACCTCCGCACCGGCAAGCGGCTGGGAAGGCGGGTCACCGAGATCGCGATCGTCTTCAAGAGAGCGCCGCACCTGCCCTTCGACGACACGATGACCGCCGAACTCGGCCAGAACGCCCTGGTGATCCGAGTGCAGCCCGACGAAGGCGTCACCCTGCGATTCGGGTCCAAGGTGCCGGGCACGAGCATGGAGGTCCGCGACGTCAACATGGACTTCTCGTACGGCGGCGCGTTCACCGTGTCGTCGCCGGAGGCCTACGAACGGCTCCTGCTCGACGTGCTGCTCGGCGAACCGTCCCTGTTCCCGGTGGCGCAAGAGGTGGAGCTCAGCTGGCAGATCCTCGACCCCGTACTCGAGGACTGGGCCCGGTCCGGTACACCCGACGAATACGAGTCGGGCACCTGGGGGCCGGCCTCGGCCGACGAGATGATGAACCGCACCGGACGAGCCTGGAGGCGCCCGTGATCGTCGATCTCCCCGACACCTCGACCCTCGAGACCAGCAAGAAGCTCGTCCAGATGCGGCGCACCGGGGGCGCTGTGACGCTCGGTCGCGTCCTGACGCTCGTCATCGACCTCGACGCCGACGACGATGCGGAGGACGCCGTCGAGGCGTCGAACCGCGCCAGCCGCGAGCATCCGTGCCGCGTCATCATGGTGGTGCGCCACGACCGCTCGGGACCGACGCGGCTGGATGCGCAGATCCGCGTCGGCGGCGACGCCGGAGCGTCGGAGGTGGTGGTGCTCCACCTCCACGGTTCGCTCGCCGATCATCCGCACGCCACCGTGACCCCCTTCCTGCTTCCCGACACCCCCGTCGTGACCTGGTGGCCGAGCCGGGCTCCCGCGCGGCCCGCCGACGACAAGCTGGGACGGCTCGCCTCGCGGCGGATCACCGACGGCCGCCTCACCGACGACCCCGGCGCATTTCTGGGCGCTCGCCGGATCGGCTACTCACCGGGCGACACCGATCTCGCGTGGTCGGCCATCACCCAGTGGCGGGCGATGCTCGTGTCCGCACTGGACCGTCCCCCGCACAACGAGATCCTCCGTGCCCGAGTGGTGGGACCGCACGATGTCACGGGACTCGATCTGTTCGCCGGGTGGCTCGCCGCCGAACTCGGCGTCCCGGTGGTGCGCGCCGTCGGCGACATGTCGGTGACCCTGGTCCACACCGGAGGAGAACTGTCGATGAGTCAGGGACCGGACGGAAGCATCATCCGCAGCTCCGGCCACCCGGACGGACGGTCGGCCTTCGCTCGCCGGACCACCGCCGAATGCCTGGCCGAGGAACTCCGCAGCCTGGACGCCGACGAGGTGTACGAGCTGGCGCTGCAGGGACTGTCCGGCGTCACCCATGAGGACCGGGCGACAGCGGGTGGCACGACGGCGGAGCCGGCCCGATGAGCGCCCCGGTGGAGCACCTGGTCTTCGATTCGTCGGCCGAACTCGTGGCGACGGCCGCCGCACGGTTCATCGCGACGGTGACCGCGGCGCAGGACGCCCGCGGGGTCGCGACGGTCGCGCTCACCGGCGGCAGCAACGGAATCGCACTGCTGCGCGAGCTCGCCCGCCACCCCCGCGCCCTCGACTGGTCCCGCATCGAACTGTACTGGGGTGACGAACGTTTCGTCCCCGCCGAGGATCCGGAGCGGAACTCGCTGCAGGCGCGTGAGGCACTGCTCGACCACGTGCCGGTCGAGGGCGCGCGGGTCCACGTGGCGGCGCCCTCCGACGGCGAGTTCGGCGACGACATCGACGCCGCGGCCGCCGACTACGCTCGCCGCCTGGGTTCCGGGACCGTCTTCGACATCCATCTGCTCGGCATGGGCGGTGAGGGGCACGTCAACTCCCTGTTCCCGCATAGCGCGGCGACCGCGGAGGACTCGCGTCCGGTCGTCGCGGTCACCGACTCCCCCAAGGCGCCGCCTCGCCGCATCACACTGACCTTCCCGGTCATCAACGCCTCCCGCGAGGTCTGGTTCCTCGTCTCGGGCGCCGAGAAGGCGGAGGCGGTCGCCGCGGCGGCGTCCGGCGCCGCGCGCGAGGACTGGCCGTGCGCCGGCGCTCACGGGGTCGAGAACACGGTGTGGTTCCTCGATCGCGCCGCGGCCTCGCAACTGTCCTGACCTCCGGTCCGCACTCCCGCGCCCGCCGACGATGATGCGATGGGCTTCTCAAAGCGCTCATCAGAAGTGATCCACCTTGCTACGGTCGATTCACCCGATAGTCAAGAGTGCGATCATACGAAACCAAGGGCCGCCGTACGTCACTCGCCGTTGAGAGCTCCTCCGCCATCGGCTCCGTCCGGACCGGGCCCGGCGGGAGAACACAGTGGCAAAGAAGATCAAGCAGACACACACGACCAAGCGACGGATCGCCGGCGACCGACGACATGTGTTCCGCACGGCGGCGGCCGTGGCGGCCACGATGATCGTGACCGCGACAGCGCTGACCGCGTGCACCAAGACCGACACCGGCAGCGAGACCACACTCGACGATCTGCGGAAGGCCGGAACCGTCACCGTGGCCTACGCCAATGAAGCGCCGTATTCGTTCGACGCCGACGGGCAGCTCACCGGCGGCACCATCGCACTCCACCGCGAAGTGTTCCGGCGGCTCGGCGTCAACGAACTCAAGGGCGTGAAGACCGACTGGGGCGGCCTCATCCCCGGACTCAACGCCAAACGATACGACCTGGTCAGCGCCGGAATGTCGATCACGCCGGAGCGGTGCGGCCAAGCCGCGTTCAGCGTTCCCGAGATCAACTACACCACCGCGCTGATGGTGCAGCCGGGCAATCCGAAGCACCTCACGGACATGGATTCGATCAAACGCTCCGGCGCGAAGATGGCGGCCATGACCGGTGCCATCGAGGCCGACTACGCCTCCGAACTGGACATCCCCGATCCGATGCTCGTCAAGGACCAGCAGTCCGGGATCGATGCCGTGAACTCCGGCCGGGTGGACGCCTTCGCTCTGACGGCGGTATCCCTGAACTACGCCAAGACGCACACGCCCGGCCTCAACGTCGAAGTCACGCAGCCGTTCATCGCGTTCATCGACGGCAAACCCCAGAATCCGGCGGGTGCGACGGTGTTCCGGAAGGAGGACACCTCCCTGCGCGACGCGTACAACGCCGAGGTGAAGAAGATCCTCGCCGACCGCACCGAGTACATGAAGATCCTCGGCCCGTTCGGCTTCACCGAGGAGAACATCCCCGATCCGTCACTCACCACCGACCGGTTGTGCCGCGGCGAGTGACCGGGTTCGGATCGAGATGAGCCACGATCTCGACGCGCTCGTCGACGCCCTGCCCGCCCTCGGGCGCGGCATCGTCGTCACGCTGGAACTGACGGCCGGCGGCGGTCTGCTCGCCTTCGCACTCGCACTCACTCTCGGCACGCTCGTACGGGTGAGGTCGCTTCCCATCCGGTTCGTGGCCCGCGTCCTCATCGAGTTCTTCCGCGGGACATCCCTCGTCGTGCAGCTGTTCTGGCTGTTCTACGTGCTCCCCCTGCTCGGCTATCAACTCGATCCGGTGTTCTGCGGCGTCCTCGCACTGGGACTCAACTACGGCGCCTACGGGGCCGAAGTGGTCCGCGGTGCCCTCAACGCGGTACCACCGGCCCAGGTGGAGGCCGCCGTCGCGTTGAACTTCACCGCCCGGCAGCGCCTCACCCGAGTGGTCTTCCCCCAGGCCTGGGCGATGATGATCCCGTCGCTGGGCAACCTGCTGATCCATCTGCTCAAAGGCACCGCGTTCGCGTCCTTCATCACCCTGCAGGACCTCACGGCCGGCATCGTCGACCTGCAGAAGACCACCGGCGACACGCTGTTCTCCTTCGGAGTCGGGCTGGTCATCTATCTCGTGCTCGCCTACGTGGTCACGTTGTTCATCAACCTGGCCGAGGCGCGGGCCAAGCACCGTCTCGGCCGCGGTCCCACGCTTCGGGAGATCCTCAGCCTCCGTCCGCAGTCCCAGGACGCTCCCGGGGGTGCGCTGTGATCGAGTGGAGTTGGCAACGCGCACAGGACGCGCTCCCGGTGCTGTGGGACGGATTCCAGATCACCCTGCTCGCCACGGTGATCGGCTTCTTCATCGCCGCTGCGCTGGGGCTCGTGATCGCCGTCATCAGACGGTCGGCGCCGCGTTGGCTGTCCGCGCCGGTGTACGCGGTGGCCGAGTTCATCCGTCTCACCCCGATCGTGGTGCAACTGCTCTTCGTATTCGCCCTGTTCCCGCAGTTCACGCCGCTGTCCATCGGTGTCACGGTCCTCGGAGTGCACTACTCGAGCTACATGGCGGAGGTGTACCGGGCCGGCATCGAGGAGGTTCCCATCGGACAGTGGGAGGCGGCCCGTGCGCTGTCGCTGCCGGCCGGCCGGACCTGGCGAGCGATGATCCTGCCCCAGGTACTGCGGAACTCGCTGCCCGCACTCGGCAACAACGCCGTGTCGATGTTCAAAGACACCCCCTACCTGTTCACGATCTCGGTGGTCGAACTGGTCACCGCCGCACAGACCTACGGCGCCGCCCACTTCGCCTACCTCGAGGCGTTCACCCTCGCCGGCGCCTTCTTCCTGGTGGCGAGCTACCCGACCTCGGTCCTGATCCGACGACTGGAGAAACGCCTTGCCCGCTGACGACCGGAACCCTCCGAACGCCCCCGACGCAGCCGAATCCGCGGATGCCATGATCCGCTTCGACGGCGTCGTGAAACGCTTCGGCGACCACCTGGTTCTCGACCATCTCGACTTCACCGTCGACCGCGGCGAGAAGGTCACCCTGATCGGCCCCAGCGGCTCGGGGAAGACGACGATTCTCCGGCTGCTCATGACCCTGGAGAAGGTCACCGACGGCGTCATCTGGGTGGGCGGCCGACCGCTGAGCCATCAGCTGCGCGGGGACCGGCTGGTCCCCGCGAAGGAGAAGTACCTTCGCGAGGTCCGCAAGAACATCGGGATGGTCTTCCAGCAATTCAACCTCTTCCCCAACATGACGGTGCTGCAGAACATCACCGAGGCTCCGATCCACGTCCTCGGCCGGAGTCGAGACGAGGCGGTCGAGCATGCGCGGAGCCTGCTCGACACCGTCGGACTCAGCGACAAGGAGTCGGCGCATCCCACGCAGTTGTCGGGCGGTCAGCAGCAGCGCGTCGCCATCGCCCGCTGCCTCGCGATGAGTCCGTCGGTGATGCTGCTGGACGAGGTGACCTCCGCACTCGACCCCGAACTCGTCGACGGCGTCCTGTCGGTGCTGCGCGACATCGCGGTCACCACCGACATCACGATGCTGATCGTGACGCACGAGATGCGTTTCGCCCGCGAGGTCTCCGACCGCGTGATGATGTTCGACGACGGCAGAATCGCCGAGGAGGGTCCGCCCGAGCAGATCTTCGGCGACCCGCGGGAGGAACGCACACGAGAGTTCCTCAAGGCGATCCGCTGACGTCCTACCCGCTGTTGCGCAACGCCGTCGCCAGACCGTTCATCGTCAGCTGAATACCGCGGCGAATGAGCGGCGAGTCCTCCCCCGACCGGAACCGCTGCAGCAACTCCACCTGCAGCAGGTTGAGCGGCTCCAGATACGGGAACCGGTTGTAGACCGACCGTTTCAGCGCGTCGTTGTCGGCCAGCAGATCCGTGGTGCCGGTGATCGCGGTGTACATCTCGAGAGTCCGCTCGTGCTCTTCGACGATCATCGAGAAGACGCGGCGGCGCAGTTCCTCATCCGGCACGAGTTCGGCGTACCGGGACGCCAGACCCATGTCCGACTTCGCCAGCACCTGCGCCATATTCGACATCACCGAGCGGAAGAACGGCCAGTTCTCGTAGTACCGCCGCAAGTCGGCGATCCGCGCGTCGTCCCCGCCGGTCCACTGCGCGAACGCGCTGCCGACTCCGTACCAGCCCGGGAGCATGACGCGGCACTGCGTCCACGAGAGCACCCACGGGATGGCGCGGAGGTCGGAGATGGCGGTGGTCTGCTTGCGTGAGGTCGGCCGGCTGCCGATGTTCAGCGCCCCGATCTCCGACAGCGGCGTCGACGCGGTGAAGTACTCCACGAAGCCGGGAGTCTCGTGCACCAGCGCGCTGTACGCCCGCCGCGCGGACTCGGCGAGTTCGTCGAAGTCGGCGTACGCTCGCTCGGGATCGTCGAGGCCTTCCACGTCGAGTAGCGACGACTCGATGGTGGCGGCGAGCAACGACTCCAGATTCCGCCGCGCGCTGACGGGCTCGGCGTACTTCGCCGCGATGATCTCGCCCTGTTCCGTGAGGCGCAGCGAGCCGGTGACGGCACCGGGCGGCTGAGCCAGGATCGCGTCGTAACTGGGTCCGCCGCCACGTCCGACGGTCCCTCCGCGGCCGTGGAACAGCCGCAGCCGCACCTCCGCCGCGCGGGACGCGGACACCAGGTCGAGTTCGGCGCGATACAGCGCCCAGTTGGCCGCCAGGTAGCCGCCGTCCTTGTTGGAGTCCGAGTAGCCCAGCATCACCTCCTGGACGTCGCCCTGCGCGCGGACCAATGCCCGGTAGAAGCCCAGGTTCAGCGCCGCGGTCAGTGTGGCCGCGCCGCCGCGCAGATCCTCGATCGTCTCGAACAGCGGCACCACGCGCACCGAGCACGACGGCCCGGCGTCGCCCGGTCCGGCGGCATGATAGATCCCCGCCTCCTTCAACAGGATCAGCACCTCCAGCAGATCCGATACGGACGAGCACATGCTGATGACGTAGTTCGGGACGGCGCGGGGGCCGAACCGCTCGATCGCACCCGCCGCGGCGTGCACCACCCCCAGCTCCTTCATCGCGAGCTCGCTCAGTTCGGCGTCGGGAGTCGTGAGCGGGCGGCGCGAGGCCAGCTCCGCCGTCAGCAGGCCGATCCGGTCCGCCTCCGGCAGCGCCGGGTAGTCGGCGCACACCCCGGCCCACGAGAGGAGTTCGGCTACCACCTGCTCATGTGTCTCGGAGTTCTGCCGCATGTCGAGTCCGGACAAGTGAAAACCGAAGGTGCGCACCGCTTCCCGGAGCGTCGCGAGGCGGTCGTCGGCGATCGAGTCGTCATGAGCGGCGCGCAGCGCCCGGTCGATCACGTCGAGGTCGGCGAGGAATTCGTCGGCGTCGCCGTAGGGTGCCGCCGCACGCGCGGTGTCCAGTTCCGCCGGGTCGACGGCATCCTCGCCGAGCGTGTGCAGCGCACGGGCGAGAACGCGCGAACGCACCGCTGAGACCGCCGAACGGAAGGGTTCGTCGTCGGTGTCCCCCGGTTCGTCGGGCGGGGCGAACCCGGAGCCGAGTGCCGACAGTGCGGGTGAGACCGGCGAGAACAGCCGTGCGGACAGGCTCAACTCCTGATGCAGCGCAGCGAGCTCGTCCAGGTGATGGCGCATCGCGGTGCGTGCGGCACTCGTGGCCGCCTCATCGACCACCTCTGCCGAGACGAACGGATTGCCGTCACGGTCGCCGCCGATCCACGAACCCATGCTGATCATCGACAGGCCGTCGAGACCGGCGTCGGGATAGGCCTCGACCAGGGCCGCGCGGACGTCCTTGTTCAGGGCGGGCACCACGTCGAAGAAGGACGCCCCGTAGTAGCGGAGCCCGGTGGTGATCTCGTCGGAGATGGTCAGCCTGCGCAACCGGATCAGGGCGGTCTGCCACAGCACCAGGATCTGCCTGCGGATGTCCTCCGTCAACCGGGCGTCCTCCTCCGGAGTCAGCTCGGTCCGCGCCCGCACGCGCATCAGTTCGGTGATCCGGTTCTGCGCGTCGAAGACGCTGCGCCGCCGAGTCTCCGTCGGGTGTGCGGTGATCACCGGGACCACCTCCGCCGACCGCAGCGCGGCGGCGACGTCGGCGTCCGTGCGACCTGCGTCGGCGAGCTTGCCGAATGTGGCCGCCAACGACGACGGCGGAGCCGGGTCGCCCGCGCGCTGGTGGATGCGCCGTCGGCGTTCGCGGTGAAGGTCCTCGGCGAGATTGGCGAGCAGGGCGAAATTGGTGAACGCCCGGATGACGGGCATCAGATCGGCGACCGCCCGTCCGTCGTACCGCCCAGCCAGCTGATCACGCGTCACCTCGGCGTAGCGGATGCCGAAGGCGTCGCGGCGGGAACTCTCGACGAGCTCGAAGGTCGCCTCTCCCGCGTGGGAGCGGATCACCTCGCCCAGCAGTCCACCGAGGAAGCGGATGTCTTCGCGCAGCGGTTCGGTGAGGGCGCGCCCGGTGTCGTCGACGCTGATGCGATCGACCATCGGAGTGGCGATGGCGCGGGCGAGGGTCTCGGGAGTCAGCGAATCGGAGGCCATGCGCACAAAACTACGCGCCGCGCCGCCTCACGGCTCACCGAGCGAGCGGACTACGAGAACTTGATGTCGAGGCCGACGCCGATGATCAGGATGACCCAGACGAGACCGACGAAGACGGTGAGCCGGTCGAGATTCTTCTCGACCACCGATGAGCCGGACAGACTGGACTGCACGCCGCCGCCGAACAGCGAGGACAGGCCACCACCCTTGGCGCGATGCAGCAGAACCAGAACGATCAGCAGCACGCTGGTGATGATCAAGCCGATGTCGAGCGCGATAGTCACGGGTCGGTGGTCCTGTTCGTCGAATCTTGCGAAAACGCCTGTGGCAGGTCGCGTCCTTCTCGGATGCAACCTGCCACAGTCTACGCGATGGTGGTCGTGACTAGTGAAACCACCTGCAGCGCGTCACAGCAATGGACCGCCCGCGGCGATGGCCGACAGCTGCGCGAACTCGTCGGCCTTGAGCGAGGCCCCGCCCACCAGAGCACCGTCGACGTCGGACTGCGCGACGATCTCTCCGACGTTCTTGGCGTTGACCGAACCGCCGTAGAGAACGCGGACCGAATCGGCGGTGGCCTGGTCGGCGATCTCGGCGAGCGCGCCGCGCACCGCACCGCAGACCTCCTGAGCGTCGGCCGCACTCGCGACCCGGCCGGTGCCGATGGCCCACACCGGCTCGTAGGCGACGACGACCTTCGCGATGTCGGCGGCCGACAGCCCGGCCAGCGACGCCTTGATCTGCGCCACGTTGTACGCGACGTGATCACCGGCCTCGCGAACCTCGAGTCCTTCGCCGATGCAGACGATCGGCGTGAGCCCGTGGCGCAGCGCGGCCTTGGTCTTGGCCAGCACCACCTCGTCGGTCTCCGAGTGCAGGGTGCGACGTTCCGAATGTCCGACGACGACGAACGTGCAGCCGAGCTTCGCCAGGAACGCGCCACTGATCTCACCGGTGTACGCACCCGAGTCGTGCTCGGACAGATCCTGCGCACCGTAGGTCAGCAGCAGCTTGTCGCCGTCGACGATGGTCTGCACGCTGCGGATGTCGGTGAACGGCGGGATCACCGTCACGTCGACCTTCTCGAAGTACTTCTCGGGAAGAGCGAAGGAGATCTTCTGGACGAGTGCGATGGCCTCGTAGTGGTTGAGGTTGCACTTCCAGTTTCCGGCGATGAGCGGCTTGCGCGCGCCCGCCCCGCTCACTGCTGCACTCCCAGCACGGCCAGGCCCGGCAGTTCCTTGCCCTCGAGGTACTCCAGGGAGGCGCCGCCGCCGGTCGAGATGTGCGAGAACGCCTCGTCCGGAATGCCGAGCGCGCGCACTGCCGCGGCGGAGTCGCCACCGCCGACGACGCTGTACGCGCCGTCGCGGGTGGCCTCGACGATCGCTTCGGCCACCCCGCGGGTGCCCTCGGCGAACTTCTCGAACTCGAACACGCCCGACGGGCCGTTCCAGAAGATCGTCTTGGCACCGCGCAGCACCGCGGCGAATCGCTCGACCGTCCCCGGACCGATGTCCAGGCCCATGCCCTGCTCGAAGCCGTCCGCCGTCATCGCGATGCTGGTGTCCGCGTCGGCGGCGAACTTGTCCGCGACGACGATGTCGTGCGGCAGGTGGATCACGTCGCCGTACTTCTCGAGCAGGTCCTTGCAGGTGTCGATCATGTCTTCCTGCATCAGCGAATCGCCGACCGGGCTGCCCTGCGCCTTGATGAACGTGAAGGCCATGCCGCCGCCGATCACCAGGGTGTCGACCTTGGGCGCGAGCGCCTCGATCACGCCCAGCTTGTCCGACACCTTCGAACCGCCGAGGACGACGGCGTAGGGACGCTCGACGTCGGAGGTGAGCTTGCGCAGCACCTCCACCTCGGTGGCCACGAGGTCGCCGGCGTACGCCGGGAGCAGCCGGGCGACGTCGTACACCGACGCCTGCTTGCGGTGGACCACGCCGAATCCGTCGGAGACGAACGCGCCGTCGTCGCCGACGAGCTCGACGAGCGCCTTCGCGAGCTTGTTGCGCTCGGCATCGTCCTTGCTGGTCTCGCGCGGATCGAAGCGGATGTTCTCCAGCAGGAGGACGTCACCGTCGGTGAGTCCTTCGGCGCGCGCGAGCGCATCCGAGCCCACCACGTCGCCGGCGAGCTGGACGTTGCGGCCCAGTTCCTCCGACAGCCGGGCGGCCACCGGCGCCAGCGACAGCGCGGGATCCGGCTCCCCCTTGGGGCGGCCCAGGTGCGCGGTCACGATGACCTTGGCACCCGCCTCGACGAGTTTGGCGATGGTCGGAGCCGACGCGACGATGCGCCCCGGATCGGTGATCGCGCCGCCGTCGAGCGGCACGTTCAGATCCGAGCGCACCAGCACGCCGCGGCCCTCGACTCCTTCGGCCAGCAGGTCTTCCAGAGTTCGGACTGCCATGGTGACTACAGCGACTTCCCGACGAGACCGATGAGGTCGACGAGGCGGTTGGAGTAGCCCCACTCGTTGTCGTACCAGGAGACGGTCTTGGCCTGGTTGCCGATGACCTTGGTCAGACCCGAGTCGAACAGCGACGAGTGCGGATCGGTGACGATGTCGCTCGAGACGATCGGCGCGTCGTAGTACTTGAGGATGCCCTTCAGCGGGCCCTCGGCGGCGGCCTTCATGGCGGCGTTGATGTCCTCGGCGCTGGCGGTCTTCTTCAGCTCCGCGGTGAGGTCGGTGACCGAGCCGGTCGGGATCGGCACGCGCAGCGCGTAACCGTCGAGCTTGCCCTGCAGTTCGGGCAGGACCAGGCCGATGGCCTTGGCCGCACCGGTGCCGGTCGGAACGATGTTGATCGCGGCGGCACGCGCACGGCGCAGATCCTTGTGCGGGCCGTCCTGCAGGTTCTGGTCCTGCGTGTAGGCGTGAATGGTGGTCATCAGACCCTGCTCGATGCCGAACTCGTCGTTCAGCACCTTGGCCATCGGGCCGAGGCAGTTGGTGGTGCACGAGGCGTTCGAGATGATGTTCTGGCTGCCGTCGTACTTGTCGTCGTTGACGCCCATCACGATGGTGATGTCCTCGTCCGAGGCCGGCGCGGAGATGATGACCTTCTTGGCGCCGGCGTCCAGGTGACCCTGGGCCTTCGCGCGCGCGGTGAAGATGCCCGTCGACTCGACGACGACGTCGACGCCCAGATCGCCCCACGGAAGGGCTGCGGGGCCCTCCTTGACCTCGAGGGCCTTGATCTTCATGTCGCCGACGACGATGGTGTCGTCGCCCTCCAGGCGGACGTCCTGGGGCAGACGGCCGAGGATGCTGTCGAACTTCAGCAGGTGAGCCAGTGTGGCGTTGTCCGTCAGGTCGTTGACGGCGACGATCTCGATGTCGGTGGTTCCGAGCGCCTTCTGCGCCTCGACGGCACGGAAGAAGTTGCGGCCGATGCGGCCGAAGCCGTTGACGCCTACCCGAACAGTCACAAGTTGCTCCTTAAGCGGTGGTGTTGAGCCGGCGGTTCGTTACCGGCCCGCTCCCACCAGCCTAATAGCCGCCGCTCGCGAGGTCACCGGAAGGTCACTTGTGAGCGATGGGGTGTTCGTCACCACGCCGGGCGGGCGCCCCTACGCCTCGTCGAGGAGTTCGGCGGTGACCGCCGACTCGGTGTCCGGGATGCCGTCGGTCCGGGCCCGCTTGTCGGCCATCGACAGCAGGCGACGGATGCGGCCGGCCACCGCGTCCTTGGTCATCGGCGGATCCGCCAGTTGGCCGAGTTCCTCCAGCGAGGCCTGCCGGTGTTCCACGCGGAGCCGGCCGGCGGCCAGCAGATGGTCGGGCACGTCGTCGCCCAGGATCTCGAGCGCACGTTCCACGCGGGCGGCCGCGGCCACGGCGGCCCGCGCCGAGCGGCGCAGGTTCGCGTCGTCGAAGTTGGCCAGACGGTTCGCGGTGGCGCGCACCTCGCGCCGCATCCGGCGTTCCTCCCACACCAGGCGGGTGTCGTGCGCGCCCATCCGGGTGAGCAGCGCGCCGATCGCCTCGCCGTCACGGATGACGACCCGATCGCTGCCGCGGACCTCGCGGGCCTTGGCCGAGATGCCGAGCCGCCGCGCCGCGCCGACGAGCGCCAGAGCGGCCTCCGGGCCGGGGCAACTGACCTCCAGGGACGACGACCGGCCCGGCTCGGTCAACGAGCCGTGCGCCAGAAACGCTCCGCGCCAGGCGGCTTCGGCGTCGCCGACACTCCCGCCGACCACCTGCGCGGGCAGGCCGCGCACCGGCCGACCGCGCATGTCGAGCAGTCCGGTCTGGCGCGCCAGGGCCTCGCCGTCCTTCGTGACGCGCACGATGTAGCGCGCGCCCTTCCGCATTCCGCCCGAGCGGAGCACGTGGACGTCGGCGTTGTAGCCGAACAGACCGTGGATCTCGTGCCGCAGCCGCCGCGCCACGTTGCCGAGGTCCACCTCGGCCTCCACCACGACGCGGCCGCCCACGATGTGAATCCCCCCGGCGAATCGCAGCAGCGCCGACACCTCTGCCTTGCGGCAGCTGATCTGCGTCACCGACAACCGGCTCAGCTCGTCCTTGACCGCCCCAGTCATAGCCACGGTTCAAAGCCTCCTGTCCTCTGATATCCCCCGTTGCCCGACAGCCGCGCCGAGCGTCTCGAGTCCGGAAGCATGCCAGATGTGCTGGTCCAACCTTACCGGCGATCATTTCAGTCGATCAGCCCGACCACCGTCGCGGCGGTTTTCGCCGGATCGTGCACCGCGGTTCCCGGAACCGCGAGATCCGCCACCCGCAGACGGGCCCCGAACCGGCCCGCCGCGCGTTCGAGATACTCGCGTTCGGCGCCCTCCGGCACCGACGCGGAATCGACGACGACGTCGTCCACCCGAAGGGTGGGAGCGTGCGCGTGCAGCACATGCAGGTGCCGCTCCACCGAGTATCCGGTGGTCTCCCCCGCCTCGGCTGCGAGATTGACGAACAGGATCTTGCGCGCCGACGTCTCGCTCAGCGCATCGAGCTGATCGGGCACCAGCACATGCGGAATCACGCTGGAGAACCACGATCCCGGACCGAGGGTCACCACGTCCGCCTCCCGGATCGCCGCCGCGGCCTGCGCACAACCGGCCGGAGCGTCGGGGATCAGCCGCACCCGCCGCGGCTTTCCCGGTGTGGTCGCGACCGCCACCTGGCCGCGGATCACGCGACTCACCCGGGGGTCCTTCTCCAGTCCGGACACGTCGGCCTCGATCACCAGGGGGACGTCGGCCATCGGCAGCACCCGGCCGTCGACGTCGAAGAGGTCGGTGAGGTCGTCCAACGCTTTCACCACGTCGCCGGTCACCTCGTTGAGCCCGCTGAGGAGCAGGTTGCCGATCGGGTGGCCGGCGAGCGCGCCGTAGCCGCCGAAGCGGTGCTGCAGCACGCGCGCCCAGCGCTGGTGCCGGTCCGCGGAGGCCGGGTCCACGCGCCGTCGCGCCTCGAGCGCGGCCGGGGCCGCCATCAGCGCCGCCAGCGCCATGCGCAGATCGCCCGGCGGAATCAGGCCGAGTTCGGCGCGCAGGCGGCCCGACGATCCTCCGTCGTCGGCGACCGTCACGACGGCCGTGACGTCGGCGGTGAGGTAGCGCAGCGCGGTGAGCGTGTTGAACAGACCGTGGCCGCCGCCGAGCGCCACCACCTTGAGCCCCTCGATCAGGTCGGGTACGGCGATCTCGGGTGCGCCTTCGCCGGCGCTCATTCGTTGCCCAGGTCTCGGTGGGTCACTTCGACGTCGTAGAGCCGGTGGCCGTCGGCGTCGACCACCTCCGACAGTCGTCGCGCCAGATCCTCGGACATCGCGACGCTGCGGTGCTTCCCGCCCGTGCAGCCGATGCCGAGGGTCATGTATCCCTTGCCCTCGCGCAGGTAGCCGCGGCCGACGATGCCCACGATGTCGACGTACCGGTCGAGGAACTCCGCGGCGTCCTCCTGTCCCAGCACATAGTCGCGGACCTGCGGTTCGCGGCCGTTGTGCTCGCGCAGTTCCGGGATCCAGAACGGGTTCGGCAGGAACCGCACGTCAGCGACGAGATCGCAGTCGATCGGCAGTCCGTACTTGAACCCGAACGACTGCACCGCGATGGCGAGCCGGCGGCCCGCGACGTTGGGGAAGACGTTCTCCACGATCGACCGCAGTCGGGTGGAACTCAGGTTGGAGGTGTCGATCACGGTGTCGGCTCCGGCCGCGAGCGGTGCCATGACCGCACGTTCGGCGGCGATCCCCTCTCCCAGAGTGCCGTTGCCCTGCAACGGGTGCCGCCTGCGGACCTGCTCGAACCGGCGGACCAGCACCTCGTCGGAGGCGTCGACGAAGATCATCGACGTGGTGGCGCCGCCGTCCTCCAGATCGCGGCGCAGCGCCGCCATCTCGGCCGCGAAGGAGGGATCGCCGCCCCGGACCACCATCGCGATCCGCTGCGCACCCACCTCGCTGCTCCGCACCATCTGCACGAGCTGCGAGATCAACGAGATCGGCACGTTGTCGCTGACATACCAGCCGTCGTCCTCGAGGACGTTGGCCACCGACGTGCGGCCGGCACCGGACATGCCGGTGACGAACAGCACCGTCGTACGGCTATCCGTTTCAGTCAACTCTGCGATTCCTCCATGTCGGGGACGGTCGTCTCGGGGCTTTCGCGGTCGGAGTCGTGGAGCGCGTCGTGGACGGCCTGCGCGGTGGCCGGGCCGATGCCCTTCACTTCGCCGATCTCCGCCACGGTCGCCTTCTTCAGATTGGCCACGGAACCGAAATGAGTCACCAGCGCCGTCCGCCGCCCCGCACCCAGGCCGGCGATCCCGTCGAGCGCCGAGGCGGTCATCCGTTTGCTGCGCTTGCTGCGGTGGAAGGTGATGGCGAACCGGTGCGCCTCGTCGCGCACGCGCTGCAACAGGAACAGGGCTTCGCTGTTGCGGGGCAGGATCACCGGCTCATCATCACCCGGAATCCACACCTCTTCCAGTCGTTTGGCCAGACCCACGACGGCCACGTCGGTGACGCCGAGCTCGTCGAGGACCGAGGCGGCGGCGTGCGCCTGGGGCGCGCCGCCGTCGACGACGAACAGATTCGGCGGATATGCGAATTTCCTCGGTCGGCGCGAAGTGGCCTCGTCGTCGGCCGCCGTCTGCCCCGATGCGCCCGCCTGATCCGAGGCGGACTCTTCCGGCGGCGGGGTGATGGCCCCGTCGCGGTGTCGGGCGAAGCGGCGCCGGGTGACCTCGGCGATCGACGCGACGTCGTCGGAGCGCCCGTCGCCGGCCGCCTCCTTGATCGAGTAATGCCGGTAGTCCGACTTCCGTGCCAGACCGTCCTCGAAGACGACGAGCGAGGCCACGACGTCCGTGCCCTGGACGTGCGAGATGTCGATGCACTCGATCCGCAGCGGCGCCGTGTCGAGCCCCAGTGCCTCCTGCAGCTCGGTCAGCGCCGCCGACCGAGTGGTCAGATCCCCCGCACGCTGCAGCTTGTGCCGCGCGAGGGCCTCGGTGGCGTTGCGTTCCACCGTCGTCATCAGCGTGCGCTTGTCGCCGCGCTGCGGAACGCGCAGACTCACGTGCGCCCCGCGTCGCTCGGCGAGCCACTTCTCGACATCCGCGGCGTCGTCGGGCAGTGCGGGAACCAGCACCTCGCGCGGGATGCCCGAACTCATGTCCGTCTCGGCGCCGTAGAACTGGGTCAGGAAGGTGCCGACCTGATCGGCGAGCGAGGCGTTCTCCTGGACCTCGACCACCCATCCGCGCTGACCGCGCACCCGTCCGTCCCGGACGTGGAAGACCTGCACGGACGACTCGAGTTCGTCGCCGACCAGAGCGATCACGTCGGCATCTGTCCCCGACCCCAGCACCACGGCCTGCTTCTCCATCGCGCGCCGCAGCGCGGAGACGTCGTCGCGCAGCCGGGCCGCCCGCTCGAAGTCGAGTTCCTCCGCCGCGCTGTTCATCTCGCGTTCGAGGTTTCGGATCAGACTGTCCGTGCGCCCGCCGAGGAAGTCGCAGAAGTCCTCGACGATCTCCCGGTGCTCGGCGGCCGACACACGGCCGACGCAGGGTGCCGAGCACTTGTCGATGTAGCCGAGCAGGCACGGCCGACCCATCTGCTCGCTGCGGCGGAATACTCCTTTGGAGCACGTCCGGACGCCGAAGACGCGGGTCAGCAGATCGACCGTCTCGCGAATGGCCCAGGCGTGCGAGTACGGGCCGAAGTACCGGACGCCGGGCCGGCGCGCCCCGCGGTAGACGAAGACGCGCGGATACTCCTCGTTGAGGGTGACCGCGAGCATCGGGTAGCTCTTGTCGTCGCGGTAGCGGACGTTGAACCGCGGGTCGAACTCCTTGATCCAGTTGTATTCGAGCTGCAGCGCCTCCACCTCGGTGGTGACGACGGTCCACTCCACTGAGGCGGCGGTGGTGACCATCTGCCGGGTGCGCGGATGCAGGCCGGTGATGTCGGCGAAGTACGACGTGAGCCGTTGCCGCAGATTCTTGGCCTTGCCGACATAGATGACCCGGCCGTGCTGATCGCGGAACTTGTAGACGCCGGGATCGGTCGGGATGGTGCCCGGCGCCGGTCGGTAAGTCGATGGATCAGCCACGCCCCCAGGTTAGTCGCCGCCGGTGACACGGGTTCGGCCCGGACGCGGTCACGACACCGCGCGGTGGTACCGCTGCGGCGAGACGCCCGCCGCGCCTAGCCTTGTCGCATGACCGGTCGGCACCGCAGACACCGGCGGCCGGCGGCGTTCGCGCTCGCCGGCGCGCTGATGAGCGCGGTGGCTCTCGGGGCCTGCGCCACCGACTCCGCCGACTCCTTCGCCGAGGACTACACCGCCTATCTGCGCGGCCGGTCCGACGTGACCTCGTTTCGCGTGCACCCCAACAATGCGGTCCTGAGCCGCGGTTCGGTGGACACCGTCGTCTCACTGCGCGCCGGACTGCCGGACGAGGACGTCGCGCGCGCGGCGCGTGAGCTCGCCGCCCACCGCGGCGGCGCCGTCATCGACGAGCACCGCATCCGCGTCGAGTTCTCGGCACGCGACTCCTCCGGCGGACCCGTCGCGGCCGAGATCTACCTGGTACCCGGTTCCGACAACCCGCGCCTCGGCGATCCGGCGAGGTATCTGGACTGGGTCCGGCGGACCCGGCAGTTCACCGCGTCGAACCCCGGGGTCACTGCGGTGCGCGCCTGGCGCACGGCGATCGCCGCCGAGTCGTCGCGGGACGCGTACCCGCTGGCGGAGAGCCTCGACCGGTTCATCGCCGACGATTCCGGGGGCATTCGCGAACTCTCGGTGACCGGTTCGGACTGCGTGTTGCAGTGGGACGCCGGAGACACGCCGGCCGATCTCGGGCGGTACCGGGACCTGCTCGCACTGCTGCCGGCCGGCACCTCCCCCGTGCACTGCCGGGCCACCTCGCAGCGGCCCGAACCCGCGGCGGCGGTCTATCTCACGGTGTCCCGGACCACGCCGGACACGGTCGTGGAATCGATACGGGCGCGAGCCGCCGAGATCGGTCTGCCCGCGCAGATCGCGGTCGCCGCATGAGGCGACGACGATGTCGGACGGCCGCGCGCTCCGGCTTCCGGCTCACTCGGCGTTCTGTGCCACCCCGTATCGAGTCTGGAACTCGCGATAGCGCTCCATCGCGTCCACCGCGAGGTCGCCGTCGCGCGCCTGCACGGCCATCACCGGGATGTGCTCGTCGCCGGGGAACAGCAACCGCGCACAGAACCCCTTCTCCGGGTACTCCAGGCCGAGCACCTGATCCCACGGGAATACCCGCTCGGAGACGAGGTTGAGAACTCCGACGCCCTCGGGCCCGAGCCGCAGTCGCGCGCGGGTCAGGAAGAGGATCGCGCCGCTGATCACGACGCCGACGCCGATCAACGCCACCTTGTCCGACCATCCGACGTTGACGCCCGTGTATGAGATGTCCAGGAGCAGCCCGAAGGTCAGGTGGATGATCATCACCACCGCGACCGCCACCCACGCGGCGATCCGCATCCACCGCGGCCGGTAGACGTACTCCCACGTGTCGTCGGTCGCGGCGTCGGTCATTCCAGTCCCCGGAGGATGAGCGCGGAGGCCAGGGCCGCGGTCATCGCCTGCGCGCCCTTGTCCTCGGCCGAATCCGGCAGGCCCGCGCGATTGAGGGCCTGCGCCTCGTTCAAAGTGGTCAGGACACCGTTGCCCACCGGTGTCGACTCGTCGAGCGAGACACGCGTGAGGCCCGCGGTGACCGCGTCGCAGACGTACTCGAAGTGCGGGGTCTCGCCCTTGATGACGACGCCGAGCGCGACGACCGCGTCGTGGGTGCGCGCGAGCGCCTGAACGATCACCGGCAGCTCGATGGCACCGGCGACCTGCACCACCGTCGGCTCGGTGACGCCGTTGGCCGCCGCGGCGCGCAGTGCGCCTTCCAGCAGCGCGGTGCAGATCGTCTCATGCCACTGCGAGGCGACGATCGCGACCTTCAGTCCGCTCGCGTCCGCGAGATCGAGGGTGGGTTCACCGACGCCGCTCATGCACCTTCTCCAGTTCCCTCTGCCGCCTCGGGCAGGATGTCGTCCAGACCGTCGAGCACATGGCCCATGCGGTCGCGCTTGGTACGCAGGTAGCGCAGGTTCTCGGCGTTCGCGCGCACCGGCATCGGCACGCGGTCCACGATCTCCAGCCCGTACCCGTCGAGGCCGACGCGCTTGGCCGGGTTGTTGGTCAGCAGGCGCATCGATCGCACGCCCAGGTCTACCAGAATCTGCGCGCCGAGACCGTAGTCGCGGGCGTCGGCGGGCAGACCGAGTTCCAGATTCGCATCGACGGTGTCGGCACCGCTGTCCTGCAGCTGGTACGCCTGCAGCTTGTGCATCAGACCGATGCCGCGGCCCTCGTGCCCGCGCATGTACAGCACCACGCCGCGGCCCTCGCGGCCCACCATCTCCATGGCCGCCTGCAGCTGCGGCCCGCAGTCGCACCGCAGTGAGCCGAAGACGTCGCCGGTGAGGCACTCGGAGTGCACGCGCACCAGGACGTCCTCGCCGTTCTCGGCGATGTCGCCCATCACCAGCGCGATGTGCTCGGCGTCGTCGTAGGGGCTCTGGTACCCGACGGCGCGGAAGGTCCCGTACTCGGTGGGAATGCGCGCGTCGGCGACCTTCTCGACGTGCTTCTCGTGATGCCTGCGCCACGAGATCAGGTCGGCGATCGAGATCAGGGCCAGTTCGTGCTCATCGGCGAAGACCCGGAGCTCGTCGGTGCGGGCCATGTGTCCCGGATCCTTCTGGCTGACGATCTCGCAGATCACGCCCGCGGGCGCCAGACCCGCGGCGGTGGCCAGATCGACGGCCGCCTCGGTGTGGCCCGGGCGGCGGAGCACGCCGCCCTCTTTGGCGCGCAACGGCACCACGTGCCCGGGACGGGTGAAGTCGTGGGCGTCCGACGTCGGGTCGGCCAGCTTGCGCATGGTGGTCGCCCGGTCGGCCGCGCTGATGCCGGTCCCGATGCCTTCGCGGGCGTCGACGGTGACGGTGTACGCGGTGCCGTGCTTGTCCTGGTTCACCGAGTACATCGGCGGCAGCCCGAGCCGGTCGCAGTCGTCGCCCGCGAGGGGCACGCACAGGTAGCCCGACGTATAACGCACCATGAACGCCACCAGCTCCGGAGTCGCCTTCTCGGCGGCGAAGATGAGGTCGCCCTCGTTCTCGCGGTCCTCGTCGTCCACGACCACGACGGCCTTGCCCGCGGCGATGTCGGCGATGGCGCGCTCCACGCTGTCGAGGACCACGCGTCCCGTCTCACCGCCGACTGTCGACCCGCTGCCCTCGGCGCTCTCGCGCACCCCGCCGGTCCCGATCTCACTCATTCGGCTCACTGCCTTCCACACCACTGGTCGCGAGCCGGCCGGCGCCGGTGAGACGCTCGACGTACTTCGCGATGACATCGACTTCCAAGTTCACGCGCACCCCGGCTCGGGCGCCGGAGAGGTTCGTCTCACTCAGAGTCGTCGGAATCAACGACACCTCGAACCAGTCCCCGTATTCCCGGTCGACACCGACGGACGAGACCGTCAACGAGATGCCGTCGACGGTGATCGACCCCTTCTCGACGATGTAGCGTGCGAGCTGCTCGGGAATGCCGATCCGTACCACGGTCCAGTTCTCGCTCGGCGACACCGAGACGATGACGCCGACCCCGTCGACGTGTCCCTGAACGATGTGCCCGCCGAAACGGCCGCCCGCGGCCATCGCGCGTTCGAGGTTGACGCTCGCGCCCGGACCCAGGCGGTCGAGTGAACTGCGCCGCAGCGTCTCGGCCATCACGTCGACGGTGAACTCGTCGTCGGTCAGCTCGGTGACTGTGAGACAGACGCCGTTGACGGCGATCGAATCTCCGAATGAGGCATCGCTGGTGACCAGCGGCCCACGAATACGAAAACGCGCGGCCTCAGTGAGGTCGTCGCGAGCGGTGATTTCGCCGCGTTCCTCCACGATTCCCGTGAACACCGTCTCTCCTTTGCCAGGTGTGCTCGGGAGAGACAGATCGCGGCACGGCGCCGCACTGCCATTCTCTCGTATCCGGACTCTGACCGTCGGCCCCGGAATCGCACCGGAGTCTGCTCGTCCCCTCGCTGTCGCGAGGGCGCTCGCGGGCTCATCCCTTGGAGGGCATCACCGCCGGTGGGGAATTTCACCCCGCCCCGAGAACTCAATATTGAAATTAGCACGCAGCCGGGCCCAGCCGCGTACCCGCTCTCCCGTACACCGGGTCCGGGCACGTCAGAGGGCCTCGCACCGTTAAGCGCGCAGTGCGCGAAACGCCGGCCTGTGCTCAGTCGCGGCGCTCGAGGGTGACCAGCAGGTCGTCGCCGAGTCCACGCGTGCCGGTCCGGATGAAGCGGTGCGCATCCGCGAGTGTTCCGACCGTGCCGTCGTCCACCGCTGCGCGGCCCGCTCCCAGCACAGTGGGTGCCAGGTAGCAGTGCAGTTCGTCGACGAGACCTGCTGCGAGGAACGCTCCGATGATCGCCGGGCCCCCCTCCACCAGGACGTGCAGTGCGTCCGGCAGCGCGGCCACCACCTCGCGCGGGTCACGGCTCGCGACGTGCAGCAGCGGGGACGGTCCACTGCGCACCCGTGCCGTCGGGGGCACGTCGCGCAGCCCGAGGACGACGCGGGTGGGCTGGTGGCTGTACAGCGTCCCGTCCGGCCGCCGGGCGGTGAGCGCCGGGTCGTCGGCGATCACCGTTCCGGTCCCGACCACGATGGCGTCGATCCGCGCGCGCTGCGCATGCGCATGCTCGCGTGCGGCGGCGCCGGTGATCCACTGGCTGGTGCCGTCGGGTGCCGCGACGCGGCCGTCGAGAGTCGCCGCGATCTTCGCCGTGACGAACGGACGCCCCCGCTCACGCTGGAAGAGCCACTGCCGCAGCGGACCTCGGCGAGCCTCGTGCTCGAGCACCGACTCATGGACGTCGACGCCCGCGGCCCGGAGCGTGGCGGCGCCGCCCGCCGCCGCCGGATTGGGATCGCCGACGGCGAAGTGCACCGCCGAGACGCCGGCGGCGAGCAGCGCCTGCGAGCACGGGCCGGTGCGACCGGTGTGATCGCAGGGTTCGAGGGTCACGACGGCCGTGCCGCCCCGCGCCCGGTCCCCCGCCTCGCGCAGGGCCATCACTTCGGCGTGCGGTCCGCCCGGCGGCTGGGTCCGGCCCACTCCCGCCACCTCGCCGAGCTCGTCGAGGATCACCGCGCCGACGGGCGGATTCGGTGAGCTGAGTCCCTGCGAGTCCGCAGACTCGGCGATCGCACGCCGCATCGCGGCGGCGACGGTGGCCGCATCGACCACCGCGCTACCGACCGTCGCGGACGAGGGTGGCTTTGCGGCGCAACTGCGCCACGCGGGCGGCGGGATCGTCGCCGCCGTACACGGCCGACCCCGCGACGAAGCAGTCCACCCCGGCCTCGGCGGCCTGCTCGATGGTGGAATCGCTGATCCCGCCGTCGATCTCGATCAGCAGGCGCAGGTCGCCGCTGTCGACCCGGCTCCGGATGGTGCGGACTTTGTCGAGCACCTCGGGCATGAACTTCTGCCCACCGAAGCCCGGCTCCACGCTCATCACCAACAGCGTGTCGAAGTCCCGCAGGATCTCCAGGTACGGCTCCAGCGGCGTGCCGGGCTTGATGGCCAGGCCGGCCTTGCCTCCGGCCGCGCGGATGTCGCGGGCCACGGCCGACGGATCGTCGGCGGCCTCGGCGTGGAAGGTCACGTTGTAGGCGCCGGCCTCCGCGTACGGCGGCGCCCAGCGGCCCGGGTCCTCAATCATCAGGTGGCAGTCGAGCGGAATGTCGGTGGCCTTGAGCAGGCTCTCGACCACCGGCAGGCCGAGCGTCAGATTCGGCACGAAATGGTTGTCCATCACGTCGACGTGAACCCAGTCGACGCCGGGATCGACGTCGGACGGGCCGACCGCCGCGATCTCCGCGGCGAGATTGGCGAAGTCGGCGGACAGGATGGACGGGGCGATCATCGGTGCCGGGCGGCCGGGGTTGCACATGGCGCTGATTCTACGAGAACGCGGCCGGCGCTCTCGCGGCAGCGCGTCAGTCCTTCCGCAGTGCGGCCAGGAACATGGCGTCGGTGTCGTGGCGGTGCGGCCAGAGCTGAACGTACGGCCCGTCTCCCAGCGACTCCGGATCGAAGACATCGCCCGCGACCAGCGGGCGAGCGTCGAGGCGGCTCACCCCGGCCACCTCCGTGAGCACCGTGTCGACCACCTCGACGGTCTCGGCCGGATGCGGCGAGCACGTCGAGTACACGACCACACCGCCCGGCTTCACCAGATGCAGGGCTTCGGCGAGCAGCTCCCTCTGCAGGGTCACCAGCTCCGGGAGGTCTTCGGGCCGCCGACGCCAGCGGGCCTCCGGGCGCCGTCGCAGCGACCCCAGTCCCGAACAGGGGGCGTCCACCAGAATCCGGTCGAAGCCCGGCTCCAGTCCCGATGACCGGCCGTCGGCGACGTGAACGGTCACCGGCAGCGAGTCGACCACCTTCTCGATCAGCTCGGCACGATGCGCAGAGATCTCGACGGCGTCCAGATGAGCGCCCGACACCTCGGCGAGCGACCCCAGCAGCGCGGCCTTGCCGCCCGGACCGGCGCAGAGGTCGAGCCACCGGCCGCCGTCGTCGCCGACGTCGGCACGTGCCAGCGCGACCGCGACCAGCTGGCTCCCCTCGTCCTGGACTCCGGCGAAGCCCTCCCGCACCGCGTCGAGCTCGCCCGGATCACCGCCCTCGGGCAGGTACACGCAGTACGGCGAATAGCGTCCCTCGTCGCCGCCGCTGATCAACGCGAGTTCCTCGGCGGTGATCTGTCCCGGCCGTGCGACGAGATGCACGATCGGCCGCTCGTCGTCGGCGGCGAGCGCCGCCTGCAGCTCACCCGTCGACCCGCCGAGCGCCCGGTGGAAGACCTCGCCGATCCACCGCGGATGCGCATACGTGAACGACAGGTTGCCGATGCGATCGTCCATCATCGACGGCGCGAGTTCGTCGATCCAGAGCTGCTCGTCGCGCTGACTCACCTTGCGCAGGACCGCGTTGACGAATCCGGACGGTCCCATCCCGTTCTCGCTGCGCGCGATGTCGACGGAGGTCGACACCGCCGCGTGCGACCCGATCCGCGTCCGCAACAGCTGATAGGTCCCCAGCCGCAGTACGTCGAGCAGGCTTCCGTCGATCTCGTCGACGGGGCGGCCCGCCGCGGCGGCGATCACGGCGTCGAGCAGGCCGAGAGACCGAGCCGAACCGTAGGTCAGCTCCGTGGCCAGCGCGGCGTCCCGGCCGGTGATCCTCCGCTCGCGAAGCAGTCTGGGCAGCAGTAGATTCGCGTACGCGTCGCGTTCGCGCACCGCCCGCAGCACATCGCGCGCCACGATGCGTGCCGGGTCGAGATCCTTCTCGCGGTACTTGCGCTCCGGGCGCCGATCGCCGCTCCGATGCTCCGCAGGGCTCATGCGAAGTGCTCCGTTCCGTCGAGCCGGCTGCCACGTGCCCAGTCGGCGGCGTTCATCGATTTCTTACCCGGCGCCTGCACCGTCGTCAGCCGCACCGCACCGGACGCCGTGCCGACGAAGACCGCCTTCTTGGTGACCGCGAGCGCTCCGCACTCCAGAGCTCCCGGGACATCGGCGTCGCCGTCGACCGGGATCACCGGGCCGAGTTTGATACGTGCGTCGCCGAGCATCGTCCACGCGCCCGGTGCCGGGGTGTGGGCGCGCACCGTGCGCCCGATGATGTGCGACGGCAGGTCCCAGCGCACGCGCGCATCGTCGGTCGTGATCTTCCCGGCGTGCGAGACGCCTTCGGCGTCCTGGGGCACCGGAGCCAGTTCGCCCGCCGCGATCCCGTCCACGACGGCGCGGAGCAGGCCCGAGCCCGACACCGAGAGCCGCTCGAGGAGATCGCCCGCGGTGTCGGTGTCGCGGATCCGCTCGGTGAGCGTGCCGTAGACGGGTCCGGTGTCGAGTCCGGCTTCGAGAGCGAAGACGCTCGCCCCGGTGAACTCGTCGCCCGCGGCGATGGCCGCCTGCACCGGAGCGGCTCCCCGCCACGCGGGCAGTACCGAGAAGTGCAGGTTCACCCAGCCGCGAGGCAGCATGTCCAGCACGCTCTGCGGGATAAGTCCGCCGTATGCGACGACGACGCCGAGGTCGGCGTTCCACCGGACCAGCGCCTGGGCCACCTCCGGATCGGACATCCGGCGGGGCGTCAGGACGTCGATCCCGTGGCTGTCGGCGAGCGTCCCGACCTCCGACCGGATCATCCGGCGTCCGCGGCCGGCCGTGGTGTCCGGTCTGGTGATGACGCCGACCACCTCGTGGTCGGGCGAATCGAGCAGTTCCTGCAGGGTCGGCACCGCCACCTCGGGCGTGCCGGCGAACACCAGCCTCATGTCAACCAATCGTAGAGGGATCGACTTGGACCCTGATGCCCGCGGTGTCGTCATGCCGGGCGTTCCGGAGCGCCTGGGCGTTACGCAGTGCCTCGGCCAGTGACCGCCCGGCGCTGCGCGGTGTGCGCAACAGCATGCGATCCACCGGCCCCGACTCGTCCAGGCCGGCGGGACGGCGCACCCCCGCGGGCAGCGGCACCGGCCCCAGCGTCTCGGCCTCCGGCGGCATGGTGAGCAGGTCGAGGAACGCCGACACGGCCGCGGGCGGTCCGTCCACCGACGCCATCGTCACCGCGGGCGGGAACTTCAACTCCAACCGTTGCCGCAGTTCGGCGGTGGCGAAGCCCACCGGATCCCACCGGATGAGCGCCTGTACCGGCGACGCGGCCGCGTCGGCAACCACCACCACGCGGCCGCCCTCGGCGCGGGGCCGCACCAGCGTCGCCACCGCCATCCAGGCGCGGACCGCCTCCTCGGCGGCACGCAGATCCTCCCGGTCCAGCTGCGCCCAGGTGTCCAGCAGCACCGCGGCCCCGTAGCCGCCCGGCGCGCGCGGCGCCGCGCCCGGCGTGGCGATCACCACCCGCGGCCCGGCCGGCACCTCGTCCACGATCTTGTCGCCGGAGGAGGTGACGATCGGGACGCCGCGGAAGGCGCGTCCGAGTTCTTCGGCGGTGCGCCGATCCCCGATCATCAACGCGCGCACCGCGGTGCCCGCGCACACCGGACAGACGAAGCGGTTCTCCGGTCGTCCGCACCACCGGCAGGCGAGGTCGCCGCGTTCGCTCATCTGCAGCGGACCGTTGCAGGCTCGGCACCGGGCGTGCGCGCGGCACCGGGCGCACGCCACCGACGGCAGGTAACCGCGCCGAGGCACGCTGAACAGCACCGCCTGGTCGGCGGCGAGGGCTCGCCGGGCCGCGTCGAAGGCGATCGCCGGTATCCGCGCGGTCCGCGCCATCGGATCGCCCGCCACGCGGCGATCCTCGTCGGAGAGTCCGTCGACGCGCGGCATCGCCTCCCGGACCGCGGCCCGCGGGGCGACGACGTCGAACGCCCAGCCCGACTCCACCAATGCCTGCGCGTCGGTGGTGCGGGAGTGTCCGCCGATCAGCAGCGCCGCCCCGCTGCCGTGGGCGCGGAGAACGGCCACCTCGCGCGGGTGCGGATAGGGCGACCGCGGCTCGTCGAGACTGTCGTCCCCGTCGTCGAAGACCACCACCAGGCCGAGATCGACGACGGGTGCGAAGACGGCGCTGCGCGTGCCGATCACCACCCGTGCCCGTCCGCGCAGCGCCGACAGCCAGCGCCGGTACCTCGCGGTGGGACCGAGGCCCGCGGCGAGAGTCACGCAGGCGTCGCCGAGCAGCGGTTCGCACGCCGCTTCGAGACGATCGAGATCCCGCTGGTCGGGCACCACGATCACCACCCCGCGCCCGGATGCCGCGACCGACGCCGCGAGTTCGGCCAGCCGGGCGGCCACGTCCTCGCCGGGCAGCGCCTGCCAGCAGGCGTGCGGATGCCCTCCGGCGACCGCCTGTTCGATGAACGACCGCCCCGAGTCGTAGACGTCCCAGCCGGCTGCGGCCGGCTCGGCGATCGGCCGCGCCACGTCGTGACTGGCCGCCTCCTTCTCCACCCGTGCGTGCCGCGGCGGGATCGCCAGCCGCAGGACGTCGGCCATCGTGCCCGCGTACCGGTCGGCGACCGCACGGCACAGCGCGGCCAGTTCGGGGGTGAGGACGGGTTCGGGCGAGACGACGCGATCGAGCCACGACAGCGCGCCCTCGTGTTCGCTGCGGTCGAGCCGTTCCAAGAGGTAGCCGTCCACCAACCGGCCGGCGAAACGCACACGGACGCGGACGCCCGGCTGGGCGTCCGCGTCCGTCTTGGCGTCCACGAGGTAATCGAAGGGCCGGTCCAGGTGAGCCAGCCCGAGCATCGGCAGCACACGGGCCACCGGTCGCTGCGGTGCGGCGACCCGCTGATTGCGCGGAGGCTTCGCGGCCACGCGCTCGGTCTCGGCTGTCACACGTCGAGATTAGCGATCGCCTGAGACCGCGCCGCGGCGGACCGCTCCCCGACCTGCAGCCTCGCGCACTCTTACAGGCCTGCGGCCTCGCGGAGTGCGGCGACGCGGTCGGTGCGCTCCCACGGCAGATCCACATCGGTCCGGCCGAAGTGTCCGTACGCGGCGGTCGGTGCGTAGATCGGCCGCAGCAGGTCCAGATCGCGGATGATGGCCCCGGGACGAAGGTCGAAGACCTGCGAGATCGCCTTCTGAATGGTGCCGGGGTCCACCTTCTCGGTGTCGAAGGTCTCGACGAACAGACCGACGGGCGCGGCCTTGCCGATGGCGTAGGCCACCTGGACCTCGATGCGGCTGGCCAGGCCCGCCGCAACGGCGTTCTTCGCCACCCAGCGCATCGCGTAGGCGGCGCTGCGGTCGACCTTCGACGGGTCCTTGCCCGAGAACGCACCGCCGCCGTGACGCGCCATGCCGCCGTAGGTGTCGACGATGATCTTGCGGCCGGTGAGACCGGCGTCGCCCATCGGTCCGCCGAGCACGAAGCTGCCGGTGGGGTTCACCAGCAGACGCGGGTCGGAGGTGTCGAGCTTCACCGGGAGGTCGAGTTCGGCGAAGACCGGCTCGAGGACGTGCTTGCGGATGTCGGGGGCGAGCATGCCCTCGATGTCGATGTCGGCGGCGTGCTGCGTGGAGACCACCACGGTGTCGAGACGGACCGGGGTGTCGCCCGCGTACTCGATGGTGACCTGAGTCTTGCCGTCGGGACGCAGGTACGGCAGGACGCCGTCCTTGCGGACCTGGGTCAGCCGGCGCGAGAGCCGGTGGGCCAGCGCGATCGGCAGCGGCATCAGCTCGGGCGTCTCGTCGGTGGCGTAACCGAACATCAGGCCCTGGTCGCCTGCACCCTGCTGGTCGATGTCGTCGTCGTGGGTGCCGGTGCGCTTCTCGTGCGAGTGGGTCAGGCCCTGGGCGATCTCCGGCGACTGCGCGCCGATCGCGATGTTGACGCCGCACGACGTGCCGTCGAAGCCCTTGGTGGACGAGTCGTAGCCGATCTCGAGGATCTTCTCGCGCACGATGGTCGGGATGTCGACGTAGGCGGTGGTGCTGACCTCGCCCGCGACATGCACCTGACCGGTGGTGACCAGGGTCTCCACGGCCACCTTGGCCTTCGGATCCTTCGCGAGCATCGCGTCCAGGATCGAGTCGCTGATCGCGTCACAGATCTTGTCCGGATGACCCTCGGTGACGGATTCGCTCGTGAATAGACGGGACGCTGAGGCGCTCATCGGTTCCTCTCGGGGTTGTGTGTCAGTTCGTTGCCGTCTCGTTCGCCGGTGCCGGCGCGCGAGGGCACCTGTCCATCTGGCACGAGAGCGGCCACTTCGTCAAGGATTCTGCTCGCCATCAAAGTTTTTGAGCCGAATGGCAGTCCGGTCTCGCGGCCGTCCGCGGTCAGCAGCCAGCCGGTGTTGTCCTCGGTGCCGAACGCCTTGCCGCCGCCGACGGCGTTGACGACCAGCAGGTCGCAGCCCTTTCTGCGGAGCTTGGCGCGGCCGTGGTCGAGGACTCCGCCGTCGGCGTCACCGGTCTCTGCGGCGAATCCGACGATCACGGTACTCCGGGGAATCCGGCCCTGCGCACGGTCGGCGACCAGGCCGGCGAGAATATCGGGGTTGGTGTCCAAGTGGATGGGAGAGGGTCCGTCGTCGCCCTTCTTGATCTTGGCGCCGGCCACCGCCGTGGGCCGGAAGTCGGCGACGGCGGCCGCCATGATCACCACGTCGGCATCCGCGGCCCGCGTGGTCATCTCCGACTGCATCTCGCGTGCGGAGTCCACGTGAACGATCTCGACCGATGCCGGCTCACCCGGATCCGAGGTGGCGCCGGAGACCAGCGTCACCCGGGCTCCGCGCTGCGAGGCCGCCCGGGCCAGGGCGTACCCCTGTTTGCCGGAACTGTGGTTGCCCAGGTATCGCACCGGGTCGAGAGCCTCGCGGGTGCCGCCGGCGCTGATCACCATGCGCACACCCGACAGGTCGTAGGGCAGAGCGTCGGCGCGGGTCAGCAGGAGATCCCCCAGCGCCGCGATCTCGGCGGGCTCGGGCATGCGCCCGGCACCGCTGTCGGTGCCGGTGAGACGCCCCACGGCCGGAGTCATGACCGTCACGCCGCGACTCCGGAGGGTCGCGACATTGGCGACGGTAGCCGGATGCTCCCACATCTCGGTGTGCATCGCCGGAACGAACAGCACCGGACAGCTCACCGTGAGCAGCGATGCGGTCAGCAGGTCGTCGGCGCGACCCGCGACCGCGCGGGCCATCAGGTCCGCCGTCGCCGGCGCGACGATCACCAGGTCGGCGCGGCGTCCCAGCGCCACATGCGCCACCTCGTCGACGTCGTCGAAGACCTCGGTGCTGACCGGGTTGCCCGACAGCGCCTCGAAGGTGGCGGCCCCGACGAAGTTGAGGGCGGCCCTGGTCGGCATCACTCGGACGTCGTGCCCCGCCTCGGTGTAGTGCCGGATGACCGAACACACCTTGTATGCGGCGATACCGCCGCCCACACCGATCAGGATGTGCGCTTTGGACACCTGTGGGGCCTACTCGCCCTCGGTGTGCTCGAGCAGGTCCGAGTGGATCTCACGCATCGCGATCGAGAGCGGCTTCTCCTGGACGCCCGGCTCCACGAGGGGGCCGACGTACTCGAGGATGCCCTCGGCGAGCTGGTTGTAGTAGTCGTTGATCTGCCGGGCGCGCTTGGCCGCGTAGATCACCAGGGCGTACTTCGACGAGGTGCGCTCGAGCAGTTCGTCGATCGGCGGATTGGTGATACCCAGCGGGGCGTCGTAGACGGGCTCGTCCACAACCACGGTTGATTCGGTCTCGGTCTGAGTGCTCACTCAATTCTCCTGCGAAGTCTCTGCTTGGGCCTGCTCCTCTAACGGCGGCCCAACCAGCAAGTTTACCAATTGTTCGGCGGCCGCGTCGACATCGTCGTTCACCACGACGTGTTGGAACTCCTCGCGGGCGGCCATCTCCGACCGCGCCGTCTCCAGTCGACGGTCGATCACCTCCTGGGATTCAGTGCCGCGGCCGGTCAGCCGCTCCACCAGAGTCTCCCAGCTCGGCGGCGCCAGGAACACCGTCGTCGCCTCCGGCATCGCCGTCACCACGTTGCGGCATCCCACCAGGTCGACCTCCAGCAGCACGGGCGAGCCGGATTCGAGGGCCTCGCGCACCGGAGCCGCGGGTGTTCCCGAACGTTGCAGTCCTCCGTGGATGTCGGCCCATTCGAGGAGTTCGCCGTTCTCGATCATCGAGTCGAACTTCTCTCGGCTCACGAAGTGGTAGTCGTGACCGTCCACCTCACCCGGCCGCGGATCGCGGGTCGTCGCCGACACGCTGAACCACAGATCGGGAACGAGCTCGCGCAGCCGTGCGACGACGGTCGACTTTCCGACAGCCGAGGGGCCGACCAGTACAACCAGTCGGCCCCTCCGTCGGGTGTGCTCCCGGGTCACGCTCAGGAGCTGAACTTCTCGAGAAGCGCCTTGCGCTGGCGGTCACCGAGACCGCGGACACGGCGAGTCGGAGCGATCTCCAGCTCGGTCATGATCTCCTGCGCCTTCACCTTGCCCACCTTCGGCAGGGCCTCGAGAAGGGCCGAGACCTTCATCTTGCCGAGGATCTCGTCGTTCTCTGCGTCGGCCAGCACCTGCTGCAGGTTGGTGCCGCCGCTCTTCAGGCGGTTCTTGAGCTCCGCGCGCACCCGGCGAGCGGCAGCCGCCTTCTCGAGCGCTGCAGCGCGCTGCTCATCGGTCAACTGGGGAAGAGCCACGGTTCCTCCGTCTTTCGTGTCTACAGTTCGGTTTGTCCACGCGACGCTATACGAACATCTCGTGTTTTTCCGCTTCGGGGCCGTGCGGCCCCTACGAGCGAATCGGATCCAGCCTAACGCTCGACGCCTTGTCCCATGCAATCGGAGTCCCATGCAATCGGACCAGCACAAACGGTACCCGCTCCGCCGCCGTTTCCGGTGAAGCGCACCGGGCGCGCCCGCACTCGGTGTCGCAGGAGAGCGCCGATCACCTCGGAACCACATCGATCGTCCGGGAACAACACGGCGTGCGACGGCGGATGCGGCACAAGGTACCGTGCCCTCCATGCTCAGTGACCTTCGAACCCTTGCTCGTGTCCTGACCGACGACCTCGCCCCGTCCAGCGCCAGCGAGTCGGTGGTGCTCTCGGAACGTCCGCACGCCAAGCTGATCCGCTTCGGTTCAGCGGACCAACTCCGGGCGGCTCGGGAGTCCGGTCAGGTCCCGGTGCTGCTGGTCCCGCCGCTGGCGGTGCCCGCCCATTGCTACGACCTGGCACCCGGCGCCCAGCCGGGCAACTCGGTGGTCGAGTTCCTGCTCGGCACCGGTACCGTTCCGTACGTCATCGACTTCGGCGACGTGGGCTACGCCGACCGCCGGCTCGGTTTCGAGGACTACTTCGGCACCTTCATCCCCCGCGCGATCGGCGAGGTGATCGACGATTTCCGGGCCGGGCCGGACGCGGTCGACCTCATGGGCTGGAGCCTCGGCGGCACCCTGTCGCTGATGACCGCGGCCGCACAGCGCGACCTGCCGATCCGCTCGGTCATCACCGTCGGCACACCGCTCAACTACCAGAAGATCGAGCCCTATCCCCTGCTCCGGAGGTTGCTCGGCCCCACGCAGGGCAAGCCGGTCACCTATCTGCTCCGCGCGCTGGGCGGCATCCCGTCGATCGCCGTACAACTCGCCTACCGAGCGAGCTCGTGGGATCGCGAACTGCGCAAGCCGCAGTACATTCTGGCGAACCTCCGAGACACCGACGCGCTGGTCGGCATGCAGGTGATCGACCGCTTCCAGAACTCGCTGCCCGGCTACCCGGGAAAGGTCAGCGAGCAGATGCTGGTGAATCTCATCCTGCGCGATGAGATCGCACGCGGCGAACTGCACTTCGGATCGGTCACCGTCGATCTCACGTCCATCACGGCGCCGGTCTTCATGGCCGGCTCGCACCGTGACGCGATCGTCAGCCACGCGGCGGCCGAGCACGGACTGAGCCTGTTCACCGACTCCGTCCACGCCGAGTTCCACACCGTCGAGACCAGCCACCTCGGACTGCTGACCGGGGCCGTCGCCGAACAGGAGACCTGGCCCGCGATCGCCGCTTTCCGCGAGGAGATCGGCCGCTACTGAACGGCCCCGTGGCTCCGCGCCATCCGCGAAACCCGCAGACCCCGCACAGCCGCGACGTTCGACGACGGAACCCCCGTCCGGGACGGGGGTTCCGTCGTCGAGTGTCGCGTCAGTGGTGAGCGGCTACCGCAGCGCCGCCTCGACCTCGTCTCTGGTCGCGGACGCCGCGGCCGCGAGGGCCGCCGGATCGGGTCCCGCGCGCAGGATGCTGCGGCTGGCCGCCGGCAGCAGCCACGACGGATCCGAACCGTCGAAGATCCGGGCCAGATCGGCCGCGGTGGCGCCCTGGGCGCCCAATCCCGGCGACAGCACGGGACCGGCCAGGCGGCTCAGATCCAATCCGTGTTCGCGTGTCGCGCCGACCACCACGCCGACCGTTCCGGAGCCATCGGCGTTCACCTCCGCGGCGGCGTCGACGATCGACTGTCCGACGGTCCGACCGCCGGCGTCGGCCGTCTGCACCGAGCCGCCCTCGGGATTGGAGGTGCGGGCGAGGGCGAAGACGCCGCGCGCGGTGGTCCGCGCCTTGTGAACAGCCGGTTCGAGCGATCCGAAACCCAGGTACGGTGAGAGGGTCACCGCATCGGAGCACAGGGGCGACGCGTCGTCGAGCCATGCCGCGGTGTACGCCGCCATGGTGGAGCCGATGTCGCCGCGCTTGGCGTCGGCGAGGACCACCGCCCCCGCCTCTCGGCAGCCGGCGATCACATCCTCCAGGACCGCGAAGCCCGCGGCGCCGAAGACCTCGAAGAAGGCGACCTGCGGTTTGATGACGGCGGCGGTGGGACCGAGGCCCTCGACGCAGGCGTCGGCGAAGGCGCGCAGCCCGTCGACGGTCACCGGCAGACCCCACTGCTCGAGCAGCGCCCCGTGCGGGTCGATTCCCGCGCACAGCCGTCCGCGCTCGGCGACGACCGCCCGGTATCGCGCCGCGAAACCGGACGATCGTGCCGTCGCTTCTATCACTTTCCGGCCTCTATCACTTGCCCGCCTGCATCTCCGCGTGGCGGCGCTGCAGTGATCGCACGCTCATCGTGGCGTTCAGCGTCGCCTCGATGCCGAGCACCGCAGCGCCCGCACCCTGCACGGTGGTGATGAACGGCACCGTCGCGGCGATCGCGGCGGCACGGATCTCGTACCCGTCGACGCGCGGTCCGGCGGTGCCGAACGGCGTGTTGATGATGAGGTCCACCTTGCGCTCTCTGATGGCGTCGATGACGGTCCGCTCACCCTCCTTGGCCTCGAAGTACTTGCGCACGGTCTCCACCTGGATACCGTTGCGGCGCAGCACGTCCGCGGTACCGCCGGTGGCGAGAACGGTGAAGCCCAGGTCGGCGAGGCGCTTCATCGGGGAGATGATCGAGGCCTTGTCGCGATCGGCCACCGACACGAAGACCGTGCCCGAGCGAGGGAGCGCTCCCCCGGCCGCCTCCTGCGACTTGGCGAAGGCGCGGCCGAAATCGTCGTCGAGTCCCATGACCTCACCGGTCGACTTCATCTCGGGACTCAGCAGCGAGTCGACGCCGGTCCCGTCCTCCCGCCGGAAGCGGTTGAACGGCAGCACGGCCTCCTTGACCGCCACCGGGGCGTTCGCCGGGGTGACCGAACCGTCGCCCTCCGCGGGCAGGATGCCCTGGGTGCGCAGTTCGGCGATCGACATGCCCAGCATGACTCGCGCGCACGCCTTCGCCAGCGGCACCGCGGTGGCCTTCGAGACGAAGGGCACCGTGCGGCTCGCCCGCGGGTTGGCCTCGAGCACGTACAGCACGTCGCCGGCGAGCGCGTACTGAACGTTCATCAGGCCGCGCACGCCCAGACCCCTGGCCAGCGCCGCGGTCGAGGTCCGCACCCGCTCCACCACATCGGCGCCGAGCGTGATCGGGGGCAGCGCGCACGCCGAGTCGCCGGAGTGGATGCCCGCCTCCTCGATGTGCTCCATGATGCCGCCGATGTAGACCTCGTCGCCGTCGCACAGCGCGTCGACGTCGATCTCGACGGCGCCCTCCAGGAACCGGTCGACCAGCACCGGGCGGTCGTCGGAGATCTCGGTGGCGTTCGCGATGTAGTCGGCCAGCCCCTGCTCGTCGTAGACGATCTGCATGCCGCGGCCGCCGAGCACGTACGACGGGCGGACCAGCACCGGGTAGCCGATTCCGGCCGCGATGTCCTTGGCGCCCTCGAAGGTGGTGGCGGTCCCGAACTGCGGTGCGGGCAGGCCCGCCTCGACGAGTACCTTGCCGAACTCGCCGCGGTCCTCCGCCAGATCGATCGCGGCCGGGCTGGTGCCGACGATCGGCACGCCCGCGGCCTCGAGCCGTGCGGCGAGCCCCAGCGGAGTCTGCCCGCCGAGTTGGACGATGACGCCCGCGACGGTGCCCGACTGCGATTCGGCGTGGTACACCTCCAGGACGTCCTCGAAGGTCAGCGGCTCGAAGTACAGGCGGTCGGCGGTGTCGTAGTCGGTGGAGACCGTCTCCGGGTTGCAGTTCACCATGACCGTCTCGTAGCCGGCCTCCGACAGCGTGAGCGCGGCGTGGACGCAGGAGTAGTCGAACTCGATGCCCTGGCCGATTCGGTTGGGTCCCGAGCCCAGGATCAGCACCTTGGGCCGCTCGGTCTGCGCGGCGATCTCGGTGGTCGCCGCCGGATCGAGTTCGTAGGAGCTGTAGTGGTACGGGGTCTTCGCTTCGAACTCGGCGGCGCAGGTGTCGACCGTCTTGTAGACCGGGCGCACGCCCATGCCCGTCCGCAGTTCGCGGATCGCGTCCTCGTCGGTACCGCGGAGGACTGCGATCTGGCGGTCCGAGAGTCCGTTGCTCTTGGCGACCCGCAGGGTGAACTCGTCGAGGCTCTCGGCGTCGCGGACCTCGTGACCGATCTGTCGGATGCCGTCGATCTCGGCCAGGAACCACGGGTCGATCGAGGTCGCCTCGTAGATCCGGTCGATGCCGACGCCCGCCTCCAGCAGCAGCATGATCTTGTACATGCGGCCGTCCCTGCCGACCGACACCTCCGACAGCAGCGCCTCGGTGTCGATGGTCGCCGGGTCGGGCCGGTCGGCCTCGGTCCAGAAGCCCGCCGCCTTGGTCTCCAGTGATCGCATCACCTTGCCGAAGGCCTCGGCGAAACTGCGGCCCAGGCTCATCGCCTCGCCCACCGACTTCATCGTGGTGGTCAGCGTGTCGTCGGCGCCCGGGAACTTCTCGAACGCGAAACGCGGAGCCTTGACGACCACGTAGTCGAGCGCCGGCTCGAAGCACGCGGGCGTGACCCGGGTGATGTCGTTCATGATCTCGTCGAGCGAGTAGCCGATGGCCAGCTTGGCCGCCATCTTGGCGATCGGGTAGCCGGTCGCCTTCGACGCCAGCGCCGACGAGCGCGACACTCGCGGGTTCATCTCGATGACCACCAGTCGGCCGTCGCGCGGGTTCTGGGCGAACTGGATGTTGCAACCGCCGGTGTCGACGCCCACCTTGCGGAGGATGGCGATCGACTGATCGCGCATGATCTGGTACTCGCGGTCGGTCAGCGTCATCGCGGGTGCGACGGTGATCGAGTCTCCGGTGTGCACACCGACCGGATCGACGTTCTCGATCGAGCAGATCACGACGACGTTGTCCTTGTTGTCGCGCATCAGCTCGAGCTCGTACTCCTTCCAGCCGAGGATGGACTCCTCGATCAGGACGTTCGCCGTGGGCGAGGCCGCCAGGCCGCCGCCGGCGATCCGGTCCAGATCGGCTTCGTCGTAGGCCATGCCGGAGCCGAGTCCGCCCATGGTGAACGACGGCCGCACCACCACCGGGTAGCCGAGCTCCTCGACGGTCGCGTGCACCTCCTCCATGGTGTGGCAGACCCGCGAGCGGGCGCTCTCGCCACCGATCTCGGTGACGATGTCCTTGAACATCTGGCGGTCCTCGCCGCGCTGGATGGCGTCGAAGTCGGCGCCGATCAGCTCGATGTCGTGCTTGGCGAGAATGCCCTTCTCATGCAGGCCGACCGCCGCGTTGAGCGCGGTCTGACCGCCCAGGGTCGCGAGCACGGCGTCGATCGGGTGGCCGCCGGCGGCTTCGGTCTCGATGACCTTCTCGATGTACTCCGGAGTGATCGGCTCCACGTACGTGGCGTCGGCGAACTCGGGATCGGTCATGATCGTGGCCGGATTGGAGTTGACCAGCGACACGCGCAGGCCCTCGGCCTTGAGCACCCGGCAGGCCTGGGTGCCCGAGTAGTCGAACTCGCAGGCCTGGCCGATGACGATCGGGCCGGACCCGATCACCAGAACGTGGGAGATGTCTGTACGGCGAGGCATTACGCGCGGGTTCCTTTCATGGCGGAGTTCTCCATCACGTTGACGAACTTGTCGAAGAGGTTGGCGGCGTCGTGCGGTCCGGACGCGGCCTCCGGGTGGTACTGCACGGAGAACGCCTGGCCGGACAGCAACTCCACACCCTCCACGACGCCGTCGTTGGCGCAGACGTGGGAGACGCGGGCACGGCCGAGGTCGGTGTCGAACTCCTCGCCCGCTTCGCCCTCGAGGGCGAAGCCGTGGTTCTGCGAGGTGATGGCGACCCGGCCGGTGGTGGTGTCGAGGACCGGGATGTTGATGCCCCGGTGACCGAACTTGAGCTTGTAGGTACTGCGGCCGAAGGCCCGTCCCAGGATCTGGTTGCCGAAGCAGATGCCGAACGTCGGCAGTCCCGCGTCGATCACCTCGCTGGTCAGCGCGACGGCCGCGTCGGCGGTCGCCGGGTCGCCCGGCCCGTTCGAGAGGAAGAAACCGTCCGGGTTCAGAGCGCGGATGTCGGCGTAGGTGGCGTCTGACGGGAGCACGTGCACCTCCACTCCGCGGGCGGCGAGCATGCGCGGGGTGTTGGCCTTGATGCCCATGTCGAGTGCGGCGACGGTGAACTTCGCCTCCCCGCCGGCCGCCTCGACGATGTACGGCTCGGACGTGCTGACCTGCGCCGCGAGATCGGCACCGGCCATCGACGGCTGGGCGCGGACCGCGTCGAGCATCTCCTCGGTGCTGCCGATCGCATCGCCGGAGAAGATCCCGGCGCGCATCGATCCGCTGTCCCGGAGCACGCGCACCAGTGCGCGGGTGTCGATGCCCGCGATGCCGACCACCCCCTGACCGATCAGCTCGTCTTCGAGCGACGAGCCGGCTCGCCAGTTGGAGACGCGTCGCGTGGGGTTGCGGACCGCGTATCCGGCCACCCAGATCTTCCCCGGATCCTGGTGGTCGATGAAGTCCGCCGACCACCGGACCGACGAACGCTTGCCGAGCAGGCTCTCACTGTCCTCGGTGTTCCAGCCGGTGTTACCGATCTGCGGCGCCGTCGCGACGACGATCTGCCGGTGGTAACTCGGGTCGGTCAACGTCTCCTGGTATCCGGTCATCGCGGTGCAGAAGACCGCTTCGCCCAGAGTGCGTCCCGTGGCGCCGAACGCCTGACCGGTGAAAACCTGGCCGTTCTCCAGCACCATCACCGCTTTGTTCATCACTTGTCTCTCTTCTTCGTCTTCTTGGTGCCAGATTCATGTTCGTCCGTGAGTTCGAGCTCGCGGAAAGCCTTCTCGGTGATCTCCTCGTAGGCCGCCACCCACTCCGGATAGACCGACTTGTCGTCGGCGCGCAGCCCGGAGTCCACCTGGATCCCCGTCGGCAGCGCCCAGCGGATCACCAGCACACCGTCGCGGCTCATCGCCTTGCCCGCGAGCCCACGTTCGGTGCGGACCGCCACGATCGACTCCTCGGGGATCCAGATCTGCGAGGCGCCCGAGCGCTCGATGAGCAATCCGGCCGGGAACGCCGACAACTGAGCGTTGGCGCGGTCTCCGAAGTCGCCGACCGCGATGCGGTTCTGCCAGCTCGGCGCCATCGTGCTGCCGAGGTACAGGCCGGTGTGCGGGCCGCGGATGAGCTCTCCCGGGTCGGCGGGCGCCACCGGCAGTTCTCCGACGGTCTCCGCCTGCCTGCGGCCCCGGTTACGCCAGCCGCGCACCACCATCGCCACCAGTGTCAGCCACACCGCGAGGGCGACGACGGTGACCACCACGTAGTACAGGACCTCGTTCACCGCCACTCACCCGCCGTCTCGCCGAGCTCCGCCGCGGGTCCCCGCGCCGCCGTGACCCGACCGCGCAGGACCGTCGCCTGCACGACGCCCGGCAGCCGCATCGACTCGTAGGGGGTGTTGCCGGACTTGCTGGCCAGTGTCTGGCCGCGGACCTCCCACGAACCGTCCGGATCGATGATCGTCAGATTCGCCGGCTCACCGACGGCGATCGGCCGCCCCTGGTCGTCGAGGCCGACGATCTGCGCCGGCCGTTCGCTCATCACTCGCGCGACGCCGCGCCAGTCGAGCAGTCCGGGCCGGACCATCGTCTCCACCACGATCGACAGCGCCGTCTCCAGACCCAGCATCCCCGGTCGCGCCTGCGAGAACTCGCAGCACTTCTCCTGCGCCGCATGCGGTGCGTGGTCGGTGGCGACGCAGTCGATGACCCCGTCGGCAAGTGCCGCCCGCAACGCCGTCTTGTCGGTCTCCTCGCGCAGCGGCGGGTTGACACGGTTGACGCCGTCGTAGGTCTCCAGCCGCGAGTCGTCCAGCAGCAGGTGGTGCGGAGTGACCTCCGCGGTGATCTCGATCCCCTGGCCGCGGGCCCAGCGGATCAGCTCGACCGTGCCCGCCGTGGACGCGTGCGCGATGTGCACCCGGGCCCCGGCATCGCGCGCCAACAGCGCGTCGCGCGCGACGATCGACTCCTCGGCGGCACGCGGCCAGCCGGTCAGACCCAGCCGCGCGGCGGTCGGACCGTCGTGCGCGACGGCTCCCACAGTCAGCCGCGGATCCTCGGAGTGCTGCGAGATCAACACTCCGAGCCCCTTCGAGTACTCGAGCGCCCTCTTCATGATGACCGGATCGTGCACGCACTTCCCGTCGTCGCTGAACAGCTTCACCGCAGCGTCGCCGTCGGCCATCATGCCCATCTCGGCGAGTTGCTCGCCGGCGAGTCCGACCGTGACCGCACCCACCGGGTGCACGTCCACCAGACCGATCTCCCGGCCGAGGCGCCACACGTGATCGGTGATCGAGGCGTTGTCGGCCACCGGGTCCGTGTTCGCCATCGCGAAGACCGCCGTGTAGCCGCCGCGCGCCGCCGCTCGCGAGCCCGATTCGACGGTCTCGGTGTCCTCACGGCCGGGCTGGCGCAGATGTGTGTGCAGATCGACGAAGCCGGGAAGCAGTACGCCGCCTCCGCCGTCGATCGTGTCCGCCCCCTCGGGAGCCGGCAGGCCGGCGCCGATCGCGGTGATCTCGCCGTCGACGACGGCGACATCCACCGGGTCGCCGTCACCGTAGGGCCGGACGTTGGTGATCAGGACCGAACCGGTGACGGACACTACTTCACTCCTCGGGAATCGTCGGGGGCGCTGCTGTCGGGTGTTCTGCTGTCGGGTCCGCCGATGGACTCCTCGGCTCCCGCGATGAGGCGGAACAGCACCGCCATGCGGACGTGGACGCCGTTGCGGACCTGTTCGAGGACGGTGGCCTGCGGGGTGTCGGCGACGTTGAAGCCGATCTCCATGCCGCGCAGCATCGGGCCGGGATGCAGCACCACGGCGTCGTCGCGCAGCATGGCCATGCGGGTGTCCGAGAGCCCGTAGCGCACCGCGTACTCGCGCGCGCTCGGGAAGAATCCGCCGTTCATGCGTTCGGCCTGGACCCGGAGCATCATCACCGCGTCCGCGGCCGGAAGCTCGGCGTCCAGATCGGTGGCGACCCGGACCGGCCACGTCTGCACGCCCGTCGGCAGCAGGGTCGGCGGTGCCACGAGGACCACCTCGGCACCGAGGGTCGCGAGCAGCCGGGCGTTCGACCGCGCCACGCGCGAGTGCAGGATGTCGCCGACGATCGCCACGCGACGACCTTCGAAACCGCCCAGACGCTGGCGAATCGTGTAGGCGTCGAGGAGCGCCTGCGTGGGGTGTTCATGCGTGCCGTCGCCGGCGTTGATGACCGACGGGCCGGTGGTCGGCAGGCCGGTGACGTCGCTGCCGTCGTTGGTCCACCGCGCCACCTGGGCGGCGGCGCCGGATGCCGGGTGCCGCACCACCAGGGCGTCCGCGCCGAGAGCGCGCAGTGTCTTGGCGGTGTCGCGCAGCGACTCGCCCTTGTTGACCGACGAACTCGATGCGCTGACGTTGATCGCATCGGCGCTCATCCACTTGGCGGCGACCTCGAACGAGACGCGGGTACGCGTCGAGTTCTCGTAGAAGACGGTCATCACCGTCCGGCCACGCAAGGTGGGGAGTTTGCGGACCTCACGGCCGGCGAGCGCCTGCTCGAACCGCTGGGCCTCGTCGAGGATGTCGAGCGCGTCGTCGCGGGACAGGTCGGCGGCGGAGAGCAGGTGCTTCATCGGAGCACCACCTCGTCGATCCCGTCGTGCTCCACCAGGTGGACTTCGACGTCCTCGTCCCGGGAGGTCGGGACGTTCTTGCCGACGTAGTCGGCGCGCAGGGGCAACTCCCGGTGGCCGCGATCGACCAGCACCGCGAGTTGCACCGCGGACGGACGGCCGAGATCGCGCAGCGCGTCGAGCGCAGCTCGCACGGTGCGGCCGGAGAAGAGGACGTCGTCGACGAGGATCACCAGCGCGCCGTCGACGCCGCCCTCGGGGACGAGCGTCCGTTCGAGCGGGCGATGGGGCTTGTCGCGAAGGTCGTCGCGGTAGAGCGTGATGTCGAGGTAGCCGGTCGGCACCCGGACGCCGGAGAACTCGGCGATCCGCTCGGCCAGCCGCACTGCCAGCGAGGTGCCCCGCGTGGGGATACCGATGAGCAGGACCCGACGGGCGTCGGGAGCGTCCAGAGCGGTCTTCTCGATCACTTGATGTGCCATGCGTGCCACCGTGCGCCCGACGTCAGAAGCGTCGAGTAACACACGCTGAGGGCGCGCACGATCGACCGGCGGAGCCAAGTCGACCTCCTTCTCCGCCTCACTGGACGGGTCGTTAAAGGAAATTCTCTTGTCGAGCCAGAACTTGCTCTCGAGGAGCCAGTCTACTCCGCCGAGGCCGCCGCCCTGACCTGAGGGGCCAGTTCGGCGACCTTGCCGAGGACGCCGTTGACGAACGACGGGGAATCGTCGGTCGAGAGCTCCTTGGCGAGCTCGACGGCCTCGTCGAGCACGACGTCGATGTCGACGTCGGTCGCGTACAGCAGCTCCCAGACGGCCAGCCGCAGAATGGCGCGGTCGACCGCCGGGAGCCGGTGCAGCTTCCAGTTCTCCAGATGCGACTCGATCACGGCGTCCACCTGGGAGGCGTCCGTGGTGACACCCTCGACGACGCGCACGGTGTACTCGTACATCGTTCCGACGCTGTCGTCGGTGGGGTAGATCTCGCGCCGCTCAGCGATCAGCTGGGTGGCCTTCACGCCCTTGGCTTCCGCCTCGAACAGAAGGTCCACCGCGCGCTTGCGCGCCTTGTGGCGGGTACCGGGTTTCTTCACGTGAGTCGCAGTGCCTGTCTTGCTCGGGGAACGTCGGTGGTGCGGTGTGTCAGCTGTTGACGCGGCCGAGGTAGCTGCCGTCGCGGGAATCGATCTTCAGCTTGTCGCCGGTGTTGATGAACAGCGGCACCTGGACCTCGGCGCCGGTCTCCAGCGTGGCGGGCTTGGAGCCGCCGGTCGATCGATCGCCCTGCAGACCCGGGTCGGTGTGCTGGACCTCGAGTTCGACGGTGACCGGGAGCTCCACCGACAGCGGCGCGCCCTCATGGGTCGAGACCTGGACGGTCATGTTCTCCAGCAGGAAGCGCGCACCGTCGCCGATGACCTCGGGGGCGATGGTGATCTGGTCGAAGGTCTCGCCGTCCATGAACACGTAGTCGGTGCCGTCGTTGTACAGGTAGGTCATGTCGCGACGGTCGACGGTCGCCGTCTCCACCTTGACTCCGGCGTTGAAGGTCTTGTCGACGATCTTTCCCGACAGGACGTTCTTGATCTTGGTGCGCACGAACGCGGGGCCCTTGCCCGGCTTCACATGCTGGAACTCCAGAATCTGCCAGAGCTGGTCGCCCTCCATCTTGAGGACGAGGCCGTTCTTGAAGTCGGCGGTCGACGCCATATGTGTTGTCTCCTCGGAAAGTCACAGGGCGCGGAGCGCCCTCGGGGTGGTCGTCAGCAATCGCGGTCCGGCATCGGTGACCACCAGGGTGTCTTCGATCCGCACGCCGCCGCGCCCGGGCAGGTAGATCCCGGGTTCAACGGTGACCGTTGCGCCGACAGGCAGTGTACCGCTCGCGGCGGCCCCGATTCCCGGACCTTCGTGGATCTCCAACCCCACCCCGTGCCCCAGACCGTGCACGTAGTACTCGCCGTACCCCGCGTCCGCGATCACCTCGCGGGCGACGGCGTCGACCCCCGCCAGGTCGGCGCCGGGAACGAGGGCCTCGCGGCCGGCGAGCTGCGCGGCCTCGACGATCTCGTAGATCTCGCGTTGCCACGCCGCCGCGGCCCCCAGCACATAGGTGCGGGTCATATCCGAGTGATAGCCGCCGGCGACCGCGCCGAAATCCATCTTGACCAGGTCGCCGTCGGCGAGCACCGCATCGGTCGGGCGATGGTGCGGGATCGCCGAGTTCGGCCCGGCGGCGACGATCGTCTCGAAGGCGATGGCGTCGGCGCCGCGCACGTACATCTCCCACTCGAGGTCGCGCGCCACGGCACGCTCGGTGCGGCCCGGGACGATCGCGTCGCGTTCGATCAGAGCGGCGAGGGCCTCGTCGCCGATCCGGCACGCCGACGTGATCAATTCCACTTCACCGGCGTCCTTGACCGCGCGCAGCGCTTCCACCGTTCCGCGCAGCGGGACCAGTTCCGCGCCGGCGTGCTGCGACAGGTCGGTGAACGCCGCCACCGACATCGCGTCCGCCTCGATGCCGATCCGAACGCGCGGGCGCAGGCCGACGGCGTGCTCGACGAGGGCGCGCGGGCAGTCGCGGGCGATCAGCGCCGGCAGGTCGGGTACCTGTGCGGCCACCTGCGACACATATCTGCCGTCCGTCGAGATCGTGTCCTCGGGCCGCTCCGGCCGCTCGGCCCAGACGAGGACCGCCGCGTTGCTGCCGGTGAAACCTGTGAGGTAACGCACGTTGACCAGGTTCGACACGACGATCGCGTCCACCTGGTCCCCCGCCGCGTCGTCTCCCAATGCCCGGGACAATCGAGCGCGCCTGGCCGCGATCGTCGCGCCGGCCTCGGCGTGCGCCGGTTCTTTCCGCATGTCAGCGTTGTTGAACATGTTCCTCCCCGGTATGGTGCATCCATGAGTTCGTGGCTACTGCGTGGCGCCGTGATGTCGATTGTGCACATCGCCGCCCGAATCATTCTCGGTGTCGTCGTCATCACGGCACCTCTGTCCTCGCCACTCGGACGCTGGCTCGCGGTGATCGCCGTGGTGCTGATCGCGGTGATCTGGGGCGGATACGACGGCATCAGGGACGCCCGCGCGCACAGCGACCCCGACGACTATGAGGATCTCACGATGCGCTGGCTCAAGGTCGGCCTCGTGGCCGCCGTCGTGTCGTGCCTCGTGTGCTGGATCCTCGGAACCTTCTGGCTGAACGGTATCGGCCAGGCCTCCTTCTGGATCGAGATGACCGCCGGCGTCTCGTTCATCACCCTCATCGTCTACCTGCCCGCGTTCTTCGGCGTCAGCCTCGGGCGCTTCTTCGTCCGCCGCGACCAACGGAAGGCCGAGTTGAAGGCGCAGGAAGCAGCCGAAGCGCAGACCGCTCAGCTGGCGACCACTGCCTGAGCATCGTCTCCACGACGGCGGGCCGGGAACCTTCGAGGTTCCCGGCCCGCTGTTGTTTGTGCTGTGAGGGGGTTTCGACTCGCTTCGCTCGCTCAACAAGCCTGAGGAGCAGCGCGCGCAATCAGCCTGCCGGGCGGCCCGCTCAACCAGCCTGCCGGGCGGCCCGCTCAACCAGCCTGCCGGGCAGCCAGCTCAGCCGGCCTGCCGGTGGGCACTTCACATCCAGGGTGGTTGAGCGAGCGGAGCGAGTCGAAATCATCCCACCCTCGAACCGCTCACAGCATGATCGGGGCGGGGCCCGAGGCTCCGCCGGAGGCGACGGCCGAGTAGGCGGCCGCGATCAGCGACGGGTCCGGGGCCTCCAGACGGCCGGGCTTCGCCAGACCGTCGAGCACCACGAATCGGAGCATGCCCGACCGGTTCTTCTTGTCGCCGGCCATCGTCTTGAGGAGTTCGCCGAGCGCGTCCTCGTCGTAGGTCGTGGGCAGACCCACGAGTTCGAGGATCCGGCGATGGCGGTCGGCGGTCTCGTCGTCGAGCCGGCCCGCGAGCCGCCCGAGTTCGGCGGCGAAGACCATGCCGACGGAGATCGCGGCCCCGTGACGCCACTTGTAGCGTTCACGGCGTTCGATCGCGTGGCCGAGCGTGTGACCGTAGTTGAGGATCTCCCGCAGTGAGGACTCCTTCAGATCCGCGGACACGACGTCTGCCTTCACCTGGACCGACCGGCGGATCAGCTCCGGCAGGACCGTCCCCTTCGGGTCGAGGGCGGCACCGGGGTCGGCTTCGATCATGTCGAGGATCACCGGATCGGCGATGAATCCGGTCTTGATGACCTCGGCGAGCCCGGCGACGACCTCGTTGTGCGGGACCGTCTCCAGCGTCGCGAGATCGATGAGCACGGCGTCGGGCTCGTGGAACGACCCGACGAGGTTCTTTCCGGCATCGGTGTTGATGCCGGTCTTGCCGCCCACCGCGGCGTCGACCATCGCCAGCAGCGTGGTCGGCACGTGGATGACGCCGATGCCCCGCATCCACGTCGCGGCCACGAAACCGGCGAGGTCGGTGGCGGCACCGCCGCCCAGGCTGATGACCTTGTCGTTGCGCATCATGCCGATGCGTCCGAAGACCTCCCAGCAGAAGGAGGCGACGGAGAGGTCCTTGCCATCCTCGGCGTCCGGGATCTCGACGCGATGCGCATCGAAGCCCTGTTCGGCCAGATACTCGCGGATCTGCTCGGCGGTGGCCTTGAGGGTCGGCTGATAGACGATCGTCACGCGATCGGCGCCCTGCGCCGCTTCGGCGACGTCGGAGAGCAGACCCCGGCCGATCGTCACGTCGTAGGGACTCGCCGCGCGGACGGCGACCTTCACCGGTTCGGTCATGCCTGATCTCCCATGTTCATTGGTCGGCGTTCATTGGTCGGCCCGCACCGCCTGCAGTCGGGCCCGGATGTCGTCGACGACAGTCTGCGGGTTCCGGGCCGCGTCCACCTCGACGGCCGCGACGGCGCGATAGGTCGGTTCTCGGCGCGACAGCAGGTCCGCATAGCGCCGACGTGGGTCGGGGTCGGCGAGCAACGGTCGGTCGGACGCAGCGACGCGCGCGAACCCGGTGTCGGCGCCGACCCTGAGATACACCACGGCGTGGCCGGCGAGCGCCTCGCGGATCGTGTCGGTCATCACCGCTCCTCCGCCCAGCGAGACCACACCGTCGAACCGGCCCAGAACGTCGGTGACGACCTCGGACTCCAGCCGGCGGAAGGCCGGTTCGCCGTCGGCGGCGAAGATGTCCGGGATGCTTCTGCCGGAGCGGCGTTCGAGTTCGTCGTCGGTGTCGCAGAAGGCGACGCCGAGAGCGTGGGCCAGTGCGCGGCCGACGGTCGACTTGCCCGCTCCCATCGGGCCGACGAGAACCGCGGCCGGACGGCCGGTGGCCTGTGCCGTCACGACTGCGGGTGCGGCGGACGGCTCTCGATCACGTCGAGGTAGCTGCGCAGGTTGGCGGCGGTCTCGGAGACCGAGTCGCCGCCGAACTTCTCCAGCGCCGCCTGTGCCAGCACCAGCGCGACCATCGCCTCGGCGACCACACCCGCGGCGGGCACGGCGCACACGTCGCTGCGCTGGTGGATGGCGGTGGCGGGCTCGCCCGTGGTCATGTCGACGGTCGACAGCGCCCGAGGGACCGTCGAGATCGGCTTCATCGCGGCCCGGACACGGACCGACTCGCCGTTGGTCATCCCGCCTTCCAGCCCGCCCGCACGATTGGTGGAGCGAAGCACCCCATCGGCTCCGGGGACCATCTCGTCGTGGGCCTGGCTGCCGCGACGCCGCGCCGTCTCGAAGCCGTCACCGACCTCGACGCCCTTGATGGCCTGGATGCCCATCAGGGCCGCGGCCAGCCGAGCATCGAGCCTGGTCTCGCCGCTGACGTGCGAGCCGAGTCCGATCGGGACACCGGTGGCGATCACCTCGACGACGCCGCCGAGCGTGTCGCCGTCGCGCTTGGCGGCCTCGATCTCGCCGATCATCGACTGCTCGGCGTCCTTGCCGAAGGCGCGGACCGGGCTCTCGTCGATCGCCGACAGATCGGCGGCGGTCGGCGCGGGACCGTCGTACGGCGTACTCGCACCGATCGAGACGACGTGCGAGACGATCTCGATGCCGAAGACCTGCCGCAGGAAGTTCCGGGCCACCGTGCCCGCGGTGACGCGCGCCGCCGTCTCCCGTGCGCTCGCCCGCTCCAGCACCGGGCGGGCGTCGTCGAAGCCGTACTTCAGCATGCCGGAGTAGTCGGCGTGCCCGGGTCGCGGACGGGTCAGCGCCGCATTGCGCGCGCTGCCCTCGAGTTCGTCGGCGTCGACCGGATCGGCCGACATCACCTGTTCCCACTTGGGCCACTCGGTGTTGCCGATCTCGACGGCCACCGGGCCGCCCATCGTCAGCCCGTGGCGGACTCCGCCGATCATCGTGACCTTGTCGGCCTCGAACTTCATACGGGCGCCGCGGCCGTAGCCCAGCCGGCGGCGGGCCAGTTGTTCGGCGATGTCGGACGAGGTGATCTCCACTCCGGCGACCATCCCCTCGACGAGGGCCACCAGGGCCGGGCCATGGGATTCTCCGGCAGTTATCCAGCGCAACACAATGGTCAATTGTTCCAGAAGGGTCCACCGGCGGCACAGGCAGGCACTCCGGACGGTTCCGCCGCCGCGCACCGGTCATGTCAGCAGCAGGAAGAGGATGGTCGACGCCGCGAGGGCGGGCCCGTGCGGCAGGCTGGTCTTTCTGGCGACACCGCAGGTCACGAGGGAGATCACCGCCGCCGCCACCACGACGAGGCCGCTCACGATCGGTTCACCGACCAACGCGCCGCACGGCACGGCGAGCTTGACGTCGCCGCCACCGCAGTGTCCGCGCGCGAAGGCCAGCACATACGGCACGACGGCGACCGCCGCCGATGCTCCGACGACGGGCAGACACACCGCCACGGCGGCGGTGCCCACCATCGCAGGAACGACCAGGGAGTTCGGGATGCGCCCGGTCCGGCGGTCGATCGCGGCGACGAGCAGAAGCCAGGCGGCTGCCAGGAGTTCGGGGACCATCGCTCGAGCGTCCCCGTCCCCTGTGGACCGCGACAATCACCCGATCCACAGGCCCCGGCGCCCGACGGGGGTCGACTCAGAGCGCCAGACCGACCGCCGCAGCCATGGCGGCCTTCGGGGCAGGTCTGCCGGTGAACTGCTCCACCTGGCTGTAGGCCTGGTTCAACAACATCACCAGTCCCCCGACCACGGTGCCTCCGGCGGCGGCCGTCGCGGCGGCGAGCGGCGTCGGCCACGGGTCGTAGATCACGTCGATCAGGCGCGGCGTGGCGGTCACCGCCGGAATCAGCGCCTCGGCGGCCGGCGCCGGCACCGTCGACACGGTGACGTCGGCGGCCGCGCACGCCTGACGCACCGTCGCGCCGCCGTCGAAGGGCACCACCTCCACCGACAGGCCGAGTTGCTCGGCGAGGTCGCACGCGCCGCGCGCCCGCTGGGCACTGCGTGCGACGATCGACACCGCTGAGACGCCGGCGTCGGCCAGCGCCGCGAGCGTCGGCAGCGCGGTTCCGCCCGCGCCTATCACCACGGCTCGCGATGCCCCGGCGGGGAGTCCGGCCGCTGCCAGCGCGCCGGTCATCCCGTCCACGTCGGTGCAGTCGGCCCGCCACCCGGCGTCGGTGCGCACCAGGGTGTTGGCCGATCCGATCAATTCGGCTCGGCGCGTCCGCTCGTCGGCGAAGGCCAGCGCCGCGAGCTTGCCGGGCATGGTCACCGAGAAACCGATCCATTCGGCACCCGCGCGGGAGACACGGTCGGGAAGCTGCTCCGCCGTGGTGTCGATGGCCTCGTACGTCCAGCCTCGCAGACCCAGCGCCCGGTAGGCCGCACGGTGCAGCGCCGGGGACTTGGAGTGCGCCACCGGCGAGCCGAGCACCGCGGCCTTGCGTGGTACGGGGTCCACGGGATTCTCGCCCGTCATTCGCAGCCGGTGGTCAGGAGCTTGTTCTTGCACGCCACCTGACGGTTCTTCTTGTGCTGGTCGAAGGTCTTCGAGAACAGCGTGGTGCCCTGCTTGTCGACGGTGACGAAGTACAGCCAGTCGCCGCTGGCGGGATTCAGCGTGGCGTGCAGCGCACGCTCACCGACCGCACCGATCGGTGTGATCGGCAAGCCCTCGTGCTGGTAGGTGTTCCAGGCGTTCTCGTCCTTGTAGACGTCGCCGCGCACGTCGACGTCCGTGACGGCCGCGGTGTAGTTGATCGTCGAATCCATCTCCAGCCGCTGTCCGGCCTTGAGCCGGTTCAAGATCACGCGGGCGACCTTGGGGAAGTCCTCGTCCTTGTTCGCCTCGCGTTCGACGATCGACGCCGTCACCAGGTTCTGGTAGGGCGTGAGTCCGGTGTTGTTGTCGGACTGCAGGCCCCATGCCGTGAAGCGCTTGTCGGAGTTGGTGATCAGGGTGCGCAGTATCTCCACGGCGGACATCCGCGGGTCGAGATCCTCCCACGCACCCGAGGCGATGAGCCCCTCGATCCGGCGATGGTCGTTGCCGAGCCGGTTGAACGCCTCGAGCGCCCACGACGGGATGCCGAGTTCGGTGGCGCTGGCGGTCGCGGCGGCCTCCATCAGCTGATCGACGGTGACCCCGTACGTCTGATCGTCGGTCTTCACCGTCGTCGCGTCGGCGATCCGCTGGAAGATGCCCGGCGTCGTCTTGCCGTCGACGCCCTTCTTGGTGTCGAGTTGCAGACCTTCGGGCACCACCATGAAACCGACGCGATTGTCGCTGCCCTGCATCTTCTGCACCGCCGCCTCGGCCGAGATGCCCTTGGGCAGTTTGTAGAAGCCCGCGGCGACGGTGTCGTTGCCGGTGGCGTTGACGAAGGCCTTGCGGCTGCCGACCACCCCGGCGTCGGTGAGGGTGTCGCCGATGTCACGCACCGTCGCATCGCTCTGGATCTCCACCAGCGCCGAGCCGTGCCCGGTGCTGCTGTCGTAGTCGGTGCTGGAGTCGAAGACGCCGAGCGCCTTCAGCGCGATGCCCGCCAGGACCAGGATGACCACGAGGAGGATCGCCAGAACGGCGACGACCACCTTGCGGTTGCGCTTGCGGGCGGGCATCGGACGATCGACGAGATCGGCGTCCTCATCGGCGCCGCCGGCCGGCGCATAGCCCGCCGCCGCGACGTCCTGGCCCACGGTGCCCGCGGCTCGAGGGTCCGCGGACGCGTACTCGGCAGGTGCATGGTCGGCCGGCGCATACTCAGCCGATGAATAGTCGGTCGGCGCATAGTCGGTGGCGGCGTACTCCGCCGGCGGCGCGTCGTACCGGGCGTGCGATCCGGTGGTCTCGCCCGGGGTGACGTCGTCCTGCGTGACATCCAGGATGTCGAAGAGACCGGTCGGCTCGGGTTGTTGCACCGGCTGAGCCTGTGGGACCTGAGTCTGTGGGACCTCGGTCTGGGGCACCTGAGTCTGCGGGACCTGAGTCTGCTGCTCCTGCGCGTGACGTGCCGGCGGGTTCACGATCGTCGGCGGTTCCGTCGAGTGCGGCGAGGTCCGCGGTTCGGTGAAGCTCAGCCCCTCCACCTCGGTCGGGCGGTACTGGACCTGGAAGTACGACGACGGCTCGCCGGCAGGCGGCTCCGGGGTCCGGTACTCGATCGTCGGATCCGGCAGTGAATCCCCCACCCGGACGATCGGAATGCTGCCCGTCGTCGTCGGATCACCGGGCGCACGCCGGCGGCGATGCCGGTTGCCCGACTGTCCGGCGCCCATCGACTCCGCGAAGTAGCGGCGCCGGTCTCCGTCAGACGGCAATCGTCCGCCGGATCCTTCGCTGCGCGGGTCGTCCTGGTCAGACACTTGAGAGATTCCTCCTCGTCGGCTGGCGGCTCATCGTTGCGCGTCGAGCCATCCCTGAAGGATAGCGACAGCCGCAGCCTGATCCACGACGGCACGCGCGTCTTTCGCTTTCACTCCCGACGCACGCAGCGCAGCAGTCGCAGTGACTGTGGTGAGCCTCTCGTCGTAGAACTCGATCGCGACTCCGTCGGCTTCGGCCGCCAGTTGACGTCCGAAATACCGCGCGGCACGGACCGCCGGTCCCTCTTCGCCGCGCAGTGTCCGCGGCAGGCCGATCACCACGCCGATCGCCTCGTACTCGGCGATGATCTCCACGATCCGCGCCACGTCGGAACCGTCCTTGGCGCGCCGGACCGTCTCGACCGGGGTCGCCAGGATTCCGTCGGGGTCGCACACCGCGACCCCGACGCGCACGCTTCCCACGTCGATGGCGATGCGGCGTCCGCGAGGTGAGATCACCGGCCGCCGACGACCTCGCGCAGCCGCGCCAGAGCGGCGTCGATGCCCGCGGCGTCGGTGCCCGAGCCCTGTGCCAGGTCCGGCTTGCCGCCGCCCCGGCCCGACACCAGCGGTGCCAGTTCCTTCACGAGGTCGCCCGCCTTGACACCGGCCGCGCGCGCGGCGTCGGTGGTGCCGATCGCGAACGGGACCTTGCCGTCGGCCGACGAGAAGAGTGCGACAACCGCATTGCGGTCGGCGACGCGGCCACGGAGGTCGGTCACCAGTCCGCGCAGGCCGTTCGCGTCCACACCGTCCGCGACGCGGGCCGCCACGAGCAGCGTGTCACCGACGGTGACGGCCTCGTCGATCAGGCCCGCGACCGCTGCCCGGGACTGCTCCGCCCGCAGTGCCGCGACGGTCTTCTCGGCCTCCTTGAGCTTCAGGACCAACTGCTCGACCCGATCGGGCACCTCCTCGGAGGGCACCTTGAGGGACGCGGCCAGGCCGGCCATCAGGGCACGCTCCCGCGAGAGGTAGCGGAAGGAGTCCATGCCGACGTATGCCTCGACGCGGCGGGTGCCCGACCCGACCGACGACTCGCCGATCACCGTGATCGGACCGATCTGCGCCGAGCTCGCCACATGGGTGCCGCCGCAGAGTTCCATCGAGAACGGTCCGCCGATCTCGACCACCCGGACGCGGTCACCGTAGTTCTCGCCGAACAGCGCCATGGCACCCATCGCCTTGGCCTTCGCCAGATCGGTCTCGAAGGTGTTCACCGCGTAGTTGGCTTCCACCGCTTGGTTGGCGATCCGCTCGATCTCCTCGCGCTGAGCGTCCGTGAGCCCACTGCCTGCATGGAAGTCGAAACGCAGGTAACCCGGACGGTTCAGCGAACCGGCCTGGGTGGCGGTGGGGCCGAGGACCTCCCGCAGCGCGGCGTGCACCATGTGCGTCCCCGAATGCCCCTGAGTGGCGCCGTGACGCCAGCCCGCGTCCACCGCGGCGAGCACCTCGTCGCCCTCGACGATCTCGCCCTCGTCGACCACCACCCGGTGCAGCCACACCTTCTTGCCGACCTTCTGGACGTCTCGGACGGCCAGCCGCACACCGTCTCCGGTGGTGATCGTTCCCCGGTCGGCCATCTGGCCGCCCGACTCGGCGTAGAGGGGGCTGCGGTCGAGGATCAGTTCCAGTTCGGTGCCGGGGGCGGCGGACCGGACACGCTGTCCGTCGGCCACCAGGCCCAGCACGCGAGCCTCCGACACCAGTTCGTCGAAACCGGTGAACTCGGTGGGTCCGCGGTCGAGGAACTCGCGGTACACCGACTGGTCGGCGTGCGACGACTTGCGCGCACTCGCATCGGCCTTCGCGCGGCGGCGCTGCTCGCCCATCAGCTCGGAGAAGCCCTCGCGGTCCACCTCCAGACCCGCTTCGGCCGCCATCTCCAGGGTCAGGTCGATCGGGAAGCCGTAGGTGTCGTGGAGGGTGAAGGCGTCGCTGCCGCTGATCGAGGTGCTTCCGGCCCTCTTGGTGGCGTCGGCCGCCTCCGAGAACAGCTTGGAGCCCGCTGCCAGCGTCCGGGCGAAGGTGGTCTCCTCGGCCACCGCGACCGACAGGATGTGGGCCCGCTGCTGCTCCAATTCGGGGTACGACGGGCTCATCACATCGATCACTTCGGCGATGATCCGCTCCATCGTGGCCTCGCCGGCGCCGGTGGTGCCCGACCCCAGCAGCCGCATGGACCGCACGATGCGGCGCAGCAGTCGGCGCAGCACGTACCCGCGACCGTCGTTCGCGGGAACCACACCGTCGCCGATCAGCATCGCCGCGGTGCGGGCGTGGTCGGCGACCACGCGGAAGCGGACGTCGTCCTCGTGCTTGCCCGCTCCGTACTCGCGGCCGGTGAGGCGGGACGCGAGGTCGATGATCGGCTTGAGCAGGTCGGTCTCGTAAACGTTGTCGACGCCCTGCAGCAGGCAGGCGACCCGCTCGATGCCCATGCCGGTGTCGATGTTCTTCTTCGGCAGCGGGCCGAGGATCTCGTAGTCGTCCTTGCTGGTGCCCTCACCGCGTTCGTTCTGCATGAAGACGAGATTCCAGATCTCGATGTACCGGTCCTCGTCGGCCTCGGGACCGCCTTCGACGCCGTACTCGGGGCCGCGGTCGTAGAAGATCTCCGAACACGGACCGCACGGTCCGGGCACGCCCATCGACCAGTAGTTGTCGGCCATGCCGCGCCGCTGGATCCGTTCGGACGGCACGCCGATCTCGTCGCGCCAGATGCTCTCGGCCTCGTCGTCGTCGAGGTACACCGTCGGCCACAGCCTCGTCGGGTCGATGCCGTATCCGCCGTCCTCGACCGAATTGGTCAGCAGTTCCCAAGCGAACCGGATCGCCTCGCGCTTGAAGTAGTCGCCGAAGGAGAAGTTGCCCGCCATCTGGAAGAAGGTGTTGTGGCGGGTGGTGATCCCGACCTCTTCGATGTCGAGGGTGCGCACGCACTTCTGCACGCTCGTCGCGCGGGTGTACGGCGGTGTCTGGTCGCCGAGGAAGAAGGGCTTGAAAGGCACCATGCCGGCGTTGACGAACAGAAGGTTCGGATCGTCCAGGATCAGCGAGGCGCTCGGCACCTCGGTGTGTCCGGCGCGGATGAAGTGATCCAGGAATCGCTTCCGGATTTCATGCGTCTGCACTGCGGCGGTGTCCTTCGTAGAAGTCGGGCAGAGAATCAACAGTCGAGTTTACGCCCCACCGGCGCGTCACCTGCGGGAGCGCCCCCGGGAAGTGAGCCCGCGCACGATGGAGCGCAGACGACCCACGCGCGGGGCGAGTTCCCGTTCGAATCCGTGGTCGGTCGGCTCGTAGTAGTCGACGCCGACGAGCGCGTCCGGTGCGTACTGCTGCGCCAGCACCCCGTCGGGGTCGTCGTGCGGGAACCGGTATCCGATCGCGTTGCCCAACTTCTTGGCTCCCGCGTAATGACCGTCGCGCAGATGCGGCGGGACGGCGCCGGCCTTGCCCGCCGCCACATCGGTCATCGCCTTCCCCAGCGCCGAAGTCACCGCACCGGACTTCGGCGCGGTCGCCAGATGGATGGTGGCCTGGGCCAACGCGAGCTGCGCCTCGGGCATCCCGACCATCTGCACCACCTGCGCGGCGGCGACCGCCGCCTGCAGCGCCGTCGGGTCGGCCATGCCGATGTCCTCACTGGCGTGGATCATCAATCGCCTCGCGATGAACCGGGGATCCTCCCCCGCGGTGATCATCCTCGCCAGATAGTGCAGCGCGGCGTCGACATCCGATCCGCGGATCGACTTGATGAAGGCACTCGTGACGTCGTAGTGCTGATCGCCGTCGCGGTCGTAGCGGACCGCGGCCCGGTCGATGGCGGCCTCCACGTCGGCGACCTCGATCACATCGCCGGCCTCGGCCGCGTCCGCGCTCGCCTCCAGTGCGGTCAGCGCGCGCCGCGCGTCACCGCCCGCCACCGCGACCAGGTGGTCGAGCGCCTCGTCAGACAGTTCCACCGAGCCGTCGAGGCCGCGCGGATCGGCGACGGCCCGGCGCAGCACGGTCTTGACGTCGTCGTCGGTCAGCGATCGCAACTGGAGCACCAGCGACCGCGACAGCAGCGGCGCGACCACCGAGAACGACGGATTCTCCGTGGTCGCCGCCACCAGCAGCACGATCCGGTTCTCCACGGCGTCCAGGAGCGCGTCCTGCTGAGTCTTCGAGAACCGGTGGACCTCGTCGATGAACAGCACCGTCTGCTGTCCGTGCGCCAGCCGTCGCCGGGCCATGTCGATGACGGCACGGACTTCCTTGACGCCCGACGAGAGTGCCGAGAGCGCCTCGAAACGACCGCCGGTGGCCTGGCTGATGAGTGAGGCCATCGTGGTCTTGCCGGTGCCGGGCGGACCGTAGAGCAGTACCGACGCGGCACCCGAACCGGCGATCAGCCGGCGCAGCGGCGAACGCCCGCCGAGCAGATGGTCCTGGCCGACGATCTCATCGAGCGACGCCGGGCGCATCCGGACGGCGAGCGGCGGCGCGGGCCGACCGGCCGCACCGGACTCGATCGCGTCACCGGAATCGTCCGGTGTCCCGAACAGGCCCTCGTCCACAGCTCCCGATCACCCGAACCAGTAGATCCGCAGGGCCTCTTGCATCCGGTCCGCGGCGTCGATGAACTCGCCGCCGACGTCGTACGAGTCCCCCGAATCGGCGAGGTCGGCCCACCGGGACAGCACCACGCGCGCGTCCGTGGTGTGCAACGCCCAGTCGTGTCCGCTGGAGTCGCCGCGGATGAGCCAGTAGGTGGACAGCCACACCCACAGCGCACGCGCGTGGAAGATCCGTTCGGCGAGGCCGCGATCGCTGATCGACGGCCACAGCGGCTTCACCTCGCCGCGCCAGGCGTCCGCGAGGGACTTCTCCAACTCGAGCCGCTCGGGCACCACATCGACGGCGAGCCGGGCCGGGAAGGTCGCGAGCGCGTACGCCACATCGAGTGCCGCATCGCGGAACTCGCCCCACTCGTAATCCATGAACTGGACGCCGTCACCGTTGATGAGAATGTTCTCCGGGCCGACGTCGGCCGGGCTGAACGCCCGGAAGTCCCCTTCGTCGAACAGCCGCAGGCTGTTCTCGAGCGTCTCGCGGGCGCCTGCCGGCAACTCGACGTCGATGCGTTCGAGAATCTGCTCATACGCGTCCACCGAGGCCGCGGCCTCGTCGACGATGCCGCCGTCGGAGGCGAAGATGCGCGAGGCGGTGCCGCCGCGGTCCTTGCCGCTGATGTGCATCAGGGTGCGGAAGTCCTCTTCGCCCCCGAGAGTGGCGGCGTGCATCCGGCCGAGCGCCTGCCCCCACGCGCTCACACCCCGTTCCACCTCGTCGGCGTCGTTGGAGCCGAGCAGTTCCACCATCGGCCGGCCGTGGCCGAGGTCGGTGAGCACCAGAATGCGCGCCTCCAGTTCGGAGGCGAGGAGCTGGGGCCCGGGCCGCGAACGGGTGGGCAGCGCCGTGGCATAACGGTAGGACGCGATCTCGCGGAGCACCTGCGACGCGGGAGTCTGCTGGTCGAAGGCCTTGACGACGACGGTTCGGTCCAGCGACACCGGGTTGTCGAGCACGCGGGCCCGGATGACGGTGGACCGCCCGGTCCCGCCGAGGTCCTCGGGTCCGTCGAGCCGCACCGCGGTGCCCGCGCGCTTGGCGAGGACGCCTTCGGCGGCCTCCAGAACTGACGTGATCCGTTCGTCAGCGATTACAGTCATGGCTTCCTCAGGCTTCGGACGCCTTCGTTCCGGCGGCCGCACCGGCCTCGTCCACCTTCTTCTTGTCCGAGTTGTTCTCCGGCTTCTGCGGCTTCGCGTCGATGCCGGTCTCCTTGCGCTGCTCGGGAGTGATCGGCGCCGGAGCGTCGGTCAGCGGGTCGATGCCGCCTCCCGACTTCGGGAAGGCGATCACCTCGCGGATCGACGGCTCGCCGGCGAGCAGTGCGGTGATCCGGTCCCAGCCGAAGGCGATGCCGCCGTGCGGCGGCGCACCGTACGAGAAGGCGTCGAGCAGGAAGCCGAACTTCTCCTGCGCGTCCTCCTCGCTGATGCCCATGATCTTGAAGACACGCTCCTGCACATCGCGACGATGGATGCGGATCGAACCGCCGCCGATCTCGTTGCCGTTGCAGACGATGTCGTAGGCGTAGGCCAGCGCCTCGCCGGGGTTCGATTCGAGCAGATCCATCGACTCGGGCTTCGGCGAGGTGAAGGCGTGGTGGACGGCAGTCCACGCGCCCGTCCCCACCGCGACGTCGCCGGCGGCCGTGGCGTCGTCGGCCGGCTCGAACAGCGGGGCGTCGACGACCCAGGTGAACGCCCAGTCGCCGTCCTTGATGAGTCCGAGCTTCTCGGCGATCTCACCGCGGGCCGCGCCCAGCAGCGCCCGCGAGCTCTTGACCGCACCGGCGGCGAAGAAGACGCAGTCGCCCGGCTGGGCTCCGACGTGAGCCGCCAGACCTTCGCGCTCGGCGTCGGAGATGTTCTTCGAGACCGGCCCCGTGAGGCTGCCGTCCTCCTGGACCAGCACGTACGCCAGGCCGCGGGCGCCGCGCTGCTTGGCCCACTCCTGCCAGGCGTCGAGCTGCCTGCGCGGCTGCGACGCGCCGCCGGGCATCACCACGGCGCCGACGTACGGCGCCTGGAAGACGCGGAACGGGGTGTCGGCGAAGAACTCGGTGCACTCGACGAGTTCGATGTCGAAGCGCAGATCGGGCTTGTCGCTGCCGAAGCGCCGCATGGCGTCCGCGTACGTCATCCGCGGGATCGGCGTGGTGATCTCGACGCCGATCAGCTTCCACAGCGCCGCGAGGATCTCCTCGGCGAGGGCGATCACGTCGTCCTCGTCGACGAAGCTCATCTCGATGTCGAGCTGGGTGAACTCCGGCTGCCGGTCGGCGCGGAAGTCCTCGTCCCGGTAGCAGCGTGCGATCTGGTAGTACCGCTCCATGCCCGCGACCATCAGCAACTGCTTGAACAGCTGCGGGCTCTGCGGCAGTGCGTAGAACGATCCCGGCTGCAGTCGCGCGGGCACGAGGAAGTCGCGGGCGCCCTCGGGTGTCGACCGGGTCAGCGTCGGCGTCTCGATCTCGACGAAGTCGTGCGCACCCAGCACCGACCGCGCCGCCGCACTCACCTGCGAGCGCAGCCGGATGGCCTTCGCCGGTCCCTCGCGGCGCAGATCGAGGTAGCGATGGCGCAGTCGCGCCTCCTCGCCGGGCTGCTCGTCGAGCTGGAACGGGAGCGGAGCCGACTCGTTGAGGACCACGAGTTCGCGGGCGTTGATCTCGATCGCACCGGAGGCGAGCGAGGCGTTCTCGCTGCCTTCCGGCCGGACCTCCACCTCGCCGGTGACCTGGACGCAGTACTCGGCACGCAGCCGATGAGCCGCTTCGGCGACCTGTTCGTCGCGGAAGACCACCTGCACCAGACCGGACGAGTCACGCAGATCGATGAAGACGACTCCACCGTGGTCGCGCCGGCGCGCCACCCATCCGACGACGGTGACGGTCTGCGAGGCGTCCTCACGACGCAACGATCCGGCGAAATGAGTGCGGAGCACTGGGTTCCTTCCTTCTGCGCAGCACAGAGCTGCCAGGGTTCACGCTGTTCCAGCCGATTCTACGGACCCCCACCGACAAAGCGACAGTCGCATCGACGTCACGGCCGGCCGCCGATGTCGCGGCTACTGTAAGCCCATGACGTTTCGAGGGAGCGGCCCGCTCGAGGGCGGGAATGTGAGCGCCGGCGGCTCGGGAGGAGGCGGCGGGCGCATGGTCGTCGGGGGCGCGGCCGGCATCGTCGTGGCGATCGTGGCGCTGCTGTTCGGTATCAACCCCGGGGACATTCTCGGCGGAGGCTCGGACTCGTCGTCGAACCAGCAGGTCGCCGGTTCGGGCGCCGGTTCGAACAACGCCGAGATGCAGCGCCATCTCGACAGTTGCACCGTCGAGATGGCCAACACCGACGACGCGTGCCGCATCAAAGCCACGACGATCAGCCTCGACAAGGTGTGGTCGAACCTGATGCGGGGCTACACCCAGCCCAAGACGGTGGTCTTCAGCGGCAGCGTGAACACGGCGTGCGGCGCCGCGTCGTCGGCGATGGGGCCGTTCTACTGTCCGGGCGACGAGACCGCCTACTTCGATCCGTCGTTCTTCGCCGACCTCAAGAGGATGGGCGGGTCCGACGGTCCGCTGGCCCAGGAGTACGTCGTCGCGCACGAGTTCGGCCATCACGTCGAGAACCTGACCGGCGTGCTGGCGAAGGGGCAGCGCATGGGCAACGCCGGCTCGGTGCGCATCGAACTCCAGGCCGACTGCCTCGCGGGCGTGTGGGCCCATCATGCCGACAAGGGTCCCGACGCGATGCTGGAACCGCTGTCCGACGAGCAGATCCAGACCGTGATCCAGAGCGCCAAGGCCATCGGCGACGACACCATCCAGGGCTCGCGCTCCAACCCGGAGAGCTGGACGCACGGTTCGGCGGCGCAGCGCGTCCGCTGGTTCAAGATCGGCTACGACGGCGGCGACGCCCGCCGGTGCGACACCTTCGCGACCAACGACCTCTGATCGCGCCGGCTCAGGCCAGCGCGGCGACCACCGACGCGACCGCGTCGTCCAGGCCGATCCGGCGCTGTTCGCCGTTCGACAGATCCTTGAGCTCGATCGTGCGCTCCTCGAGTTCGCGATCCCCGAGAACCAGGGCGAGGCGGGCACCCGAGCGGTCGGCCGCCTTCATCGCGCCCTTCAGTCCGCGATCACCGTAGGCGAGGTCGACGCTGACGCCCGCGGCACGCAACTGCGCTGCGAGCGAGACCAGCTCACTCTTGGCCGCGGTTCCGAGGGGAACGCCGAATACCTGAACCCGGCCTTCGCCGGCCACCGAGACGCCTTCGGCCTCCAGCGCCAGCACCGTCCGGTCCACGCCGATCCCGAAACCGATGCCCGAGAGATCCTGCTTGCCTCCCACCTGACGCATCAGACCGTCGTAGCGCCCACCGCCGCCGATCCCCGACTGCGCGCCGAGACCGTCGTGGACGAACTCGAAGGTGGTCTTGGTGTAGTAGTCCAGCCCGCGCACCAGGCGCGGATTGATCACGTACTCGACGCCCAGCCGGTCGAGGTGACCCCGGACCTGCTCGAAGTGATCGCGTGCCGAGTCGCTCAGGTGGTCGAGCATCAGCGGTGCGCTCGCGGTCGCCTCCTTGATCTCCGGCCGCTTGTCGTCGAGCACGCGCAACGGATTGATCTCCGCTCTCGCGCGCGTCGCCTCGTCGAGGTCGAGACCGAACAGGAACTGCTGCAACGCTTCCCGGTACTGCGGGCGGCAGGTGTCGTCGCCCAGCGAAGTGAGTTCGAGTCGGTAGCCGGACAGACCGAGACGCTTGTATCCCTCGTCGGCCACCGCGATCACCTCGGCGTCGAGCGCGGGGTCGTCGACGCCGATGGCCTCGATCCCGACCTGCTGGAGCTGGCGGTAGCGGCCGGCCTGCGGCCGCTCATACCGGAAGAAGGGGCCCGCGTAGCAGAGCTTGACCGGGAGCTGGCCGCGATCGAGACCGTGCTGGATCACCGCGCGCATGACGCCCGCCGTGCCCTCCGGACGCAGCGTCACCGAGCGGCCGCCGCGATCGGCGAAGGTGTACATCTCCTTGCTGACGACGTCAGTCGACTCGCCGACGCCGCGGGCGAAGAGCGCGGTGTCCTCGAAGATCGGCAGTTCGATGTGCCCGTAGCCCGCGCGGTGCGCCGCGCCGGTCAGTGCGTTCCGTACCGCGAGGAAGTCCGCCGAGGCCGGCGGGAAGTAGTCGGGGATGCCTTTCGGCGCCGCAAATTCTCCACTCACAGTCCGAAACGTCCTTTCTTGTTCGCATCGGGAAGATCGAGCAGGAACGGGTTGGAGGCCCGCTCGGCTCCGATCGTGGTCTGGGGTCCGTGACCCGGGAGGATCACGACGTCGTCGCCGCGCACCATCAGCTTGTCCGCGATCGACTCGAGCAGCGTGCGGTGGCTGCCGCCGGGCAGGTCGGTCCGGCCGATCGACCCATTGAACAGTACGTCGCCGGAGAAGCAGACCTCACCCGAGTCCGGCGTCAGCAGCACACTGCCCAGCGAGTGCCCGGGCGCGTGGTCCACCGACCATCGGATTCCCGCCGCGTCCACGTCCTCGCCGTCGACGAACTCGATGACCTTCTCCGGTTCGTCGAAGGTCATGTCGCCGATCATCGACGAGAGCGCGCTGCCCAGGCCCATGCCGGGATCGGTCAGCATCGGGCGGTCGTCGGCGTGGATGTACACCGGGATCGAATACTCGTCGGCGAGTTCGGCGGCATTCCAGGTGTGGTCGAGATGACCGTGGGTCAGGAAGACGGCCACCGGCGTCAGGTCGTATTCGGCGAGCGCCGCGCGAACCTGGGGCGCCGCGTCCTGGCCCGGATCGATGATGACCGCGTCGCTGCCCCGGTCCTCGGCGACCAGATAGCAGTTGGTCTGGAACATGCCCGCGGGGAATCCGGCGATCAGCACGGTGGCACACCTCCTCGTCAACGCCCGGCGATCTGCAGGGCGACACGTCGGAGTCCATTGTCTCATCGGCCCCGAAGACCGCTGCGATAGCATGGGGCGCGCTGCCGTGACAGTGCTCAGTCCCACATGCCGCACAGGAGGTTCCACCAGCGTGTCGTCCAACGAAGAGCGTCGCGACGCTGCCCGCCGCAAGCTGGAAGAGCGGCTCGAGAGCGAGCGCCGTGCCGCACGGCAGCGGCGGATCACGATCATCTCAGTGTGCAGCGTGGTGGTGCTGGCCGCGGTCGCCGTCGGCGGCTACTTCTACTACCGGCATTGGGACGACCAGCGGCACACCGAATGCACGTACACCAAGACGCCCAACGATCTGGACCAGCAGCTCAAGTCGCTCGAAGAGCAGCTCAAGACCGCGCCGGCCGATCAGAAGGCCAAGGGCGAGCAGTACATCGCATTCATGCGCGAGGGTGCAGGCAAGCTGCGCACCTCCCCGATGCCGGAGAGCCGGACACTCAACACCGGCACCGTCGGATGGACGCTGGACACCAACCTCGGACAGGTGCCGATCACCCTGGACCGCTCCGAGGCGCCGTGCAATGTGAACGCGATCGTCTCGCTCTCCGACAACCACTACTACGACGGCACCGACTGCCACCGGCTCGCGCAGAGCGATCAGCTCCACATCCTGCAGTGCGGCGACCCGACGCGCACCGGCGCCGGCGCCCCCGGCTGGAGCAGTCCCGACGAGAACCCCACGAACCTCAAAGAGGGCGAGATCAGCCCGCAGATGTTGCAGATGGGCATGACTCCCCCGGTGGTCTACCCGCGCGGCACCGTCGCGATCGCGAACCGGAACGACGAACAGAACGGCGTCGCCAACACCGGCAGCGCCCAGTTCTTCATCGTGACCAAGGACACCCAGCTCACCCCGACCCTCGCCGTGGTCGGCAAGGTCGACGACGCCGGCATGAAGATCATCGACAAGGTGGTCGCGGGCGGCATCGATCCGGGTCCAATCGGCACCGACACCAACGGTTTCCCGAAGACCCCGCTGCAGATCAAGTCGACCTCGATCACCGAGTAGCCCGAGCAGAGTGCCCCTGCTCCCCGGCTCGTCGAGCCAGGGAGCGAAGCGGCACGGCGCATCGAGACACACCCGCGCGATCTCGATACGCTCCGTCGCTGCGCTCCTCCGCTACTCGAAAACCCTGTTATCCAGGCCCGTCGAGAAAGCCGAGGGAAGCAAAGCGACACGGGCACATCGAGACACACCCGCAATCTCGACACGCTCCGTCGCTGCCCTGCTACCCAGGCCAGTCGAGAAAGCCAAGAGAGCGAAGCGACACGGCGCATCGAGACACACGCACAACCTCGATACGCTCCGTCGCTCCGCTGCTACCCAGGCCGGTCGAGAAAGCCAAGAGAGCGAAGCGACACGGCGCATCGAGACACACACGCAATCTCGATACGCTCCGTCGCTCCGCTGCTACCCAGGCCGGTCGAGAAAGCCAAGAGAGCGAAGCGACACGGCGCATCGAGACACACGCACGCAATCTCGACACGCTCCGTCGCTACGCTCCTCCGCTACTCGATGACCCTGTTATCCAGGCCGGTCGAGAAAGCCAAGAGAGCGAAGCGACACGGCGCATCGAGACACACGCACGCAATCTCGACACGCTCCGTCGCTACGCTCCTCCGCTACTCGATGACCCTGTTATCCAGGCCGGTCGAGAAAGCCAAGAGAGCGAAGCGACACGGCGCATCGAGACACACGCACGCAATCTCGACACGCTCCGTCGCTACGCTCCTCCGCTACTCGATAGCCCTGTTATCCAGGCCGGTCGAGAAAGCCAAGAGAGCGAAGCGACACGGCGCATCGAGACACACGCACGCAATCTCGACACGCTCCGTCGCTACGCTCCTCCGCTACTCGAAAACCCTGTTATCCAGGCCGGTCGAGAAAGCCAAGAGAGCGAAGCGACACGGCGCATCGAGACACACGCACGCAATCTCGATACGCTCCGTCGCTGCGCTCCTCCGCTACTCGATAACCCTAAATGGGACCGATAACCCTGAACCCAGGCCCGTCGCGCCCTCCGAACCCTCAAGGGGCGCGGGTCAGGCGGCGGACGTAACGCGGTAGACGTCGTAGACTCCCTCGACGTTGCGGACCACGTTCAGCACGTGGCCGAGATGCTTGGGGTCGCCCATCTCGAATGTGAACTTGCTGACCGCGACACGATCACGGTTGGTGGTGAGCGAGGCGGAGAGGATGTTGACGCGCTCGTCGGCGAGGACGCGGGTCACGTCGGAGAGCAGCCGGTGCCGATCGAGAGCCTCCACCTGGATCGCGACCAGGAACACTGAGGACGGGTTGGGCGCCCAACTCACCGGGACCAGGCGTTCGGGCTGCGACCGCAGGTCGTCGGCATTGGTGCAGTCGGAGCGGTGCACGCTGACGCCGCCGCCCCGGGTCACGAAGCCCAGGATCTCGTCGCCCGGCACCGGGGTGCAGCATTTGGCGAGCTTGACCAGCACGTTGTCGACGCCCTCGACCACGACGCCGCTGTCACCGCTCTGTCTGCTGCGGGTCGGCGACGACGGAGTAGCCCGGTTGGCGATCTCCTCTTCGGCCGCGTCGACGCCGCCGAGCATCGCCACCAGCCGATGCACCACCCGTCCCGCAGGTACGTGTCCCTCTCCGACCGCCGTGTACAGCGCATCGACGTCGTTGAAGCCGAACTCCTTGGCCAGCGCGTTGATCGACTCGCCCGAGACCAGCCGGTGCACGGGCAGACCGCCGCGGCGGACCTCCTTGACGATTGCGTCCTTGCCGGCTTCGAGTGCCTCCTCGCGGCGCTCCTTGGCGAACCATTGGCGGATCTTGGCCTTGGCGCGGGGCGAGACGACGAAGTTCTGCCAGTCCTTGCTCGGTCCGGCGTTCTCGGCCTTGGACGTGAACACCTCCACCACTTCGCCGTTCTCCAGCGCCCGCTCCAGCGCCACCAGTCGCCCGTTCACGCGGGCTCCGATGCACCGGTGGCCGACCTCGGTGTGGACCGCGTAGGCGAAGTCGATGGGCGTCGACCCCGCGGGGAGCGTGATCACGTCGCCCTTCGGGGTGAAGACGAAGATCTCCTTCACCGCGAGGTCGTAGCGCAGGGACTCGAGGAACTCCCCCGGGTCGGCCGCCTCCCGCTGCCAGTCGAGCAACTGCCGCATCCACGCCATGTCGTCGACCTCGGCGATGTCGGTCGCCTTGCGCCCCTTGCCCTTCCGGCCCTCCTTGTAGCGCCAGTGCGCGGCGATGCCGAACTCCGCGGTCCGGTGCATCTCGAAGGTGCGGATCTGCACCTCGAGCGGCTTGCCCTCGGGGCCGATCACCGTGGTGTGCAGCGACTGATACACGCCGAAGCTGGGTTGCGCGATGTAGTCCTTGAAGCGACCGGCCATCGGCTGCCAGAGCGAGTGGACCACGCCGATCGCGGCGTAGCAGTCGCGGACCTCGTCGCACAGGATGCGCATGCCGACGAGATCGTGGATGTCGTCGAAGTCCTTGCCCTTGACGATCATCTTCTGATAGATCGACCAGTAGTGCTTCGGCCGGCCTTCGACGGTGGCGGTGATGCGCGAGGCGCCGAGCGCGGTGTTGAGGTCGGAGCGCACGCGCGCGAGATAGGTGTCCCGGCTGGGTGCGCGGTCGGCGACGAGCCGGACGATCTCCTCGTACTTCTTCGGATGCAGAATCGCGAAGGCGAGATCCTCCAGTTCCCACTTCACGGTCGCCATGCCCAGCCGGTGCGCGAGCGGTGCGATCACCTCGAGGGTCTCGCGCGCCTTGCGGGCCTGCTTCTCGGGCGGGAGGAACCGCATGGTGCGCATGTTGTGGAGACGGTCGGCGACTTTGATGACCAGCACCCGCGGATCACGCGCCATCGCGATGATCATCTTGCGAATGGTCTCGGCCTCCGCCGCACTGCCGAGCGCCACCTTGTCGAGTTTGGTGACGCCGTCGACCAGATGCGCCACTTCGGCGCCGAAGTCCGCCTCGAGCTTCTCCAAGGAGTAGCTGGTGTCCTCGACCGTGTCGTGCAGCAGCGCCGCCACCAGCGTGGTGGTGTCCATGCCGAGGTCGGCGAGGATGGTGGCGACCGCCAGTGGATGCGTGATGTACGGGTCACCGGACTTGCGGAACTGGCCCGAGTGGGCCTCCTCCGCCACCGCATAGGCCTGCTGCAGGACGGCGACGTCGGCTTTCGGATACACCTCGCGGTGCAGACTCACGAGCGGTTCCAGGACCGGCGCGACCCCGCTGCGCGGCGGCGCCGTCATCCGCCGTGCCAAACGCGCTCGCACGCGGCGCGAACTCAGCGGTGAACCGTCGTCCGGGCGCTTGGTGTCGGGATCGCTCATAACGCGATGGTACTCAGCCGCGGCAGAGGTTATGCACTCGAACAGCGGGTCCGAGGTCCGCGGCGATCGTGGCCCGGCCGGGCAGATCCGCGAGTTCCATGATCACCGCGATCGCCTCGACCCGCGCACCGGCGGATTCGAGCAGCCGGGTGGCGGCCACGACCGTCCCCCCGGTCGCCAGGACGTCGTCGACCACGGCGACACGGCGCCCCGTGAAGTCGATCCCCTCGGCCGGCACCTCGAGCCGCGACGTGCCGTATTCGAGCTGGTAGTCGACGCCGATGACCGGCGGCGGCAGCTTGCCCGCCTTACGGACCGCGACGAGACCTGTGCCCAGTTCGCGGGCCACGGCACCGCCGACGAGGAAGCCTCGCGCGTCGATGCCCGCGATGAGGTCGGCCCCCGCGCAGGCCTGGGCGAGTGCGCCGGTCACCGCGGCGAACGCCGCCGCATCGGCGAGCACGGGCGTCAGATCTTTGAATTCGACACCGGGCGAAGGGAAGTCGGCGACGAGCCGGGCATGCTGCTCGATCGCGGCCTGCGCCAGGCCCCGCAGGTCGGACGAGCGTTCGGTGAGGCTCACCCCGACACGCCCCAGCGGTCCATGTTCCAGCCGGTGCCCGACACGCCGAGCCCGGGGACCACATGCGTGACCGACGACGATTCCCGTGCGCGGACGGTGCCGAACAGCGGAACCGTCGGCAGCTCGTCCCACGCCGCCGTCTCGATCGTCCGCAGCAGCGGTAGCCGGGCGCTGTCGCTGCGCGTCGCCGCCAGCTCGGTGATCGCGTCGCTGACCTGCTTGTTACGGAAACCCGACAGGTTCAGCGGGTCGCCGCCGAAGAGGGCGTACGCCTCGGGGAAGCCCGATGCGGTGCTCGACGCGGCGAAGCTCCCGTCCGAGAGCAGCAGCGCGTCGACGTCCTTGCCGAGCGCGGTCACCGACAGATCGGGCGAGGCGACGTCCTCCACGGTGAAACCCGCGGGAGTGCAGGCGTCGGCGATCATCCGGACCGCGTCGGCGTTCTCCTGCGACTTCGCGAGGTATCCGATCCGGATCCGGGGTTTCGCGCGCGCCCCGTTCTCTCCGATCGCGCGCTGAGCCAGCAGTTCCTTGGCTCGCGGCACGTCAGACCGCGGGTACCGGCGGCCGTACTGGACGTTCAGCGACGGTCCCAGAGGATCCGCGGGTGAGGCGGTGCGCAGATTCCAGACCACGCCGTTGGTGCCGAAGCGGCGGGCGAGAGCGTCGCGCGGCATGCACGACGCCAGTGCCTTGCGCACCAGCGGATCGGCCGCGGCCCCCTTGCCGGCGAACACCAGCTGCGTCACCGACAGCGGAGCCGGTTCGCGCAACGTCGATCGGTCGACGGGGGTGGTGGGCGCGGCGCGTCCGGACACCCGATCGCCGAGCGCGAGGTCGGCGGTGTCGATGACGGTGGACCGGGAACCGTCGAGGGCGGCTTCGCCGTCGGTGCCCCGCGGCCAGACGGTGATGGTCTGCGCCGCCGGGCGCGCGCCCCACCACTTGTCGTTCGCGACCAGTTTGAGACCGCCGTCGACGGTGTACGAGTCGATGCGATACGGACCGGCGGACGGGAACCGGTCGGCCTCGACCGCGGCTCCCGGCCGAAGGTCGAAACCGGTGTTCCACGCCTTCGCGATCTTGGCGATCGCGGTCCGGTCGCCCGAACGGATCGGATCGACCACGTTGGGCACGCCCGCCAGCCGCGCCACGACGTGCGCGGGCAGCAGCGTTCCGGAACCGAAGAGCTCGTTCCACTGACCGTAGGCGCTGCCGCGTTTGAAGACCACGGTGGCGGTCCGGGCGCCCGGTGTGCATTCCACGCGCGCGATGTCGCGGTAGCCCGCGTTGGTGGCGGCGTCGAAACCCGGTACCGAACCGCCCATCGCGGTCGCCGCCAGGAACAGATCGTCGCAGCTGAGCGCGGTGCCGTCGGAGTAGACCGCGGCGGGTGTGAAGTCGTAGCGCAGAGTCAGGGCCTCGCCCTGTTCCTGCGAGACGGTGCCCACGTCCCGATCGGCGAGGATCTGGCCCTCCGGGCCGACGATGGAGAAGCCCGGGAGCACGCGGGTCAGCGCCATCAGGGCGCCGTCGGCGTGCGCGTCGACGGTGTTGACGTTGTACGACGACACCCGTGCGTCGATGAGGTAGTCCACGTCCGACCGCTTCTCGCCGCCGCAAGCGACGAGTGCTCCACCCGCGGCCGCACCGACCGCGAGCAGAGCTGCGGCACGGCGCAGCCGCGGGTGAATCATGCTGAGACCTTCTCTCGGCGGGCGAGGACCTTGGCCGTGTGCCGCTTGATGTCGGTCGATCGTTCCTTCATCGTCACCAGCAGCGGCGAGGCGAGGAAGACCGAGGAGAAGGTGCCGACGACCACGCCGACGAGCTGGATCAGCGCCAGATCCTTCAGCGTGCCGACACCGAGCATCCACACGGCGACCACCATCAGCGCGATGATCGGCAGGATCGAGATCACCGTGGTGTTGATCGAGCGCATCAGCGTCTGGTTCACTGCGAGGTTGGTCTGCTCGGCGTATGTGCGACGCGTGGTCGCGAGCACCGATCTGGTGTTCTCCTCGACCTTGTCGAAGACCACCACCGTGTCGTAGACGGAGAAGCCGAGGATCGTCAGCAGGCCGATCACCGTCGCGGGCGTCATCTCCCAACCGACGAGCGAATAGATGCCGGCGGTGACGACGAGGTCGAAGATCAGCGAGGCCATCGCCGCGATCGACATCTCCTTGTCGAATCTGATCGCGATGTAGATGAACGCCACCACCAGGAACACCGCGAGCGCGATCAGCATCTTTCGCGTGATCTCCTTGCCCCACGTCGAGCTGACGTCGGAGGAACTCACATCGGCCTGGGTCACCTCCGGCTCGAAGGACGTCCCGAGGGCGTGCAGGAGCTTGCCGGTCTCCTCGGTCGTGAGCGTCTCGGTGCGCAGCTGGATGGTCGCGGAGTTGCCGCTGCCCGCCTGCTGAACCGACTGCGGGTCCTTGCCGAGGGTGTCGCTGAATACCTTCGACACCTCGCTCGTGGTGACGCCGGCGCGTGCGGGCACCGACACCTGGGTTCCGCCCTCGAAGTCGATGCCGAAGGTGAACCCGCGGATCGCGATCGACAGGATGCAGATCAGCATCATCACGCCGGAGATGACGTACCACATCCGGCGGCGCCGCCCGACGACGTCGAAGGCGCCGGTGCCGGAGTACAGGCGGGAGAGGAAGGACTGGTCCTTGGCCGCGACGTAGTCGGCGTCGGCCCAGTCCGCGGGCGCCGTGCCGGAGCGCGACGTGTCTGAGGTCGTCTTGTCGCTCACTGCGACTCCCCCTCTGATCGATCAGCGGCGGAGCCGGAGGTGCGTGCCGCTGCGCTCGCCTTGCGACGAGCCCGCGCCACCTCCGATACCGCGCCGAGGCCGTTGACGGCCGGTCGGGAAAGGAACTCGTTCCGGCTCGCGAGCACCACCAGCGGGTGCGTCACGAGGAACACGATGACGATGTCGATCAGCGTGGTCAAGCCCAGGGTGAACGCGAATCCGCGCACCGCCCCCACGGCGAGCAGGTAGATGATCGCCGCGCAGATGAAGCTGACCGCGTTGCCGGTCCAGACCGTGCGCCGCGCGCTCTGCCAGCCGCGGGACACCGCCGACCGCACCGTCCGGCCCTCACGCATCTCGTCCTTGATGCGCTCGAAGTAGACCACGAACGAGTCGGCGGTCATGCCGATGCCGATGATCAGACCGGCGATGCCCGCGAGGTCGAGCGTGAAGTCGATCCAGCGGCCCAGCAGCACGATGATGCCGTACACCATCGCACCGGCCAGGATCAGCGACAGCACCGACAGGAAGCCCATCGCGCGGTAGTAGATCAGCGAGTAGATCAGGACCAGGATCAGGCCGACCAGGCCGGCGATCAGGCCGGCCTGCAGCGAGTGCAGTCCGAGGGTCGCCGAGACCGTCTGTGCGTCCGACATCGCGAACGACAGCGGCAGCGAACCGTATTTCAGTGCGTTGGCCAGCTGGTTCGCCTCGTCCTGGGTGAAGGAGCCGCTGATCTCGGTGGTGCCGAGAATCTGCTGGTTGATCGACGGCGCACTCAGCACCCGGGTGTCGAGCGTGACCGCGGTCTGGGTTCCGACGTGCTTGCCCGTGTAGTCGGCCCACGTCTTCTTGCCATCGCCCTTGAAATCGACGTTGACCGTCCACGCGCCCGTCTGGTTCTGCCCGGCCTTCGCGCTCGCGATATCGCGGCCGTCGATCAGCATCGGCTCGAGCAGGTACACCATCCCGTCCTTGTCACCGCAGGTGACGAGGTACTCGTTCGGCCGGTCGTGGCCCACCAGCGGGTCGTTGGCCGACGCCGAGCAGTCGAGCTTGCCCATCTCCTGTCGGAGCTTGTCGAGGGTGGCCTTGTCGGCGTTCGCCGGGGCCTGCCGCAGGCTGCGCTGCTCGTCGATGGCCGCGGTCTGCTCCTCCGGCGTCATATCGGCGACCTTCTTGGCCGTCGGATCCGGTTTCTGCTTGGTCGCCGGCTGCTGCTCGACGACCGGACGAATGTAAAGCCGCGCGGTCTGACCGAGCGCACGAGCCTGTTTGCCGTCGTCACCCGGCACGGTGATGACGATGGTGCTGCCGTTGACGACGACCTCCGAGCCGCCGACGCCGAGGCCGTTGACGCGCTGGTCGATGATCTGGCGCGCCTGGTCGAGCTGTTCGGCCGAGGGCGCCTTGCCGTCGTCGGTGCGAGCGGTCAGCACCACCCGGGTGCCGCCCTGCAGGTCGATGCCGAGTTTGGGCTTCGGGCTTCCGCCGCCCGTGAAGAACACCAGCGCATAGATGATGCCGAGGACGACGAAGAACACCGTGAGCGGCTTCCACGGTGCAACCTCGGGCCGCAGCTTGGTGCCGGCGGCGCGTCGATTGGGTTTAGTCACGTGGGTCGTCTACTTCTCTTCGGGCTTCGCTTCGTTCTTCTCGTCGCGCGATTCGTCGGCCGCCGGCGCGTCCGGAACGATCTCTGATGTCTCGATCGCGGTGGTCTCAAGCGCTGTGGTCTCCACCTCGGGGGCCTCATCGGTGGCCTCGCTCTCCGGCGTCACGACCTCGCGGATGGCCAGCCGGTTCCACTCGGTCACCACACCGGGAGCGAGCTCGAGCTTCACGACGTCGCTGTCACCGTCGCCGGTGTCGACCACGGTGGCGAAGAGACCCGAATGCAGCTGCACGCGCGCACCGGCCTCGAGGGAGTTCTGCATCTCGTTCATAGCGGCCGCACGCTTCTTCTGGTTGCGGATGCTGAAGAACATGAAGCCGGCCATCAAGACCAGCATCAACGGGAGGATCAACGATTCCATGGGGACCAGTGTGCCAGGCCCGCCGGGCGCGAGACTCACAGGTGGCGCTCGCGTCGCGATTCTGATTCACCCTCCGACCGATCGCGTCGCACGACCGCCCGCGCGACCGCCCGTCCGACGGCGTGACGTGCGTCAGTCGAAGAGGGTTCCGGTGCCGTCCTCGCGCACGCGGACCCCGAGCACTCGGTCCATCGCACCCGCCGGCGGCTGAAGACCCAGGTGATGCCAGGCCGCCGCGGTGGCGACACGGCCTCGCGGAGTCCGCGCGATCATTCCGGCGCGCACCAGGAACGGCTCGCACACCTCTTCCACCGTGGCCGGTTCCTCGCCGACGGCCACGGCGAGGGTCGAGACGCCCACCGGCCCCCCGCCGAAGCCGCGCACGAGAGCGCCGAGGACCGCGCGATCGAGCCGATCCAGTCCCAGTTCGTCCACGTCGTACACCGCCAGCGCCGCGCGCGCGGCCGACAGGTCGACGCGGCCGTCGCCGCGCACCTCCGCGTAGTCCCGCACTCTCCGCAGGAGCCGATTCGCGATCCGGGGTGTTCCGCGCGAGCGTCCGGCGACCTCGGCCGCGGCCTCCGGTTCGATGGCGATCCCGAGGATCGCCGCCGACCGCTGCAGCACCCGGACCAGCTCGCCGGTCTCGTAGAACTCCATGTGCGCGGTGAATCCGAACCGGTCGCGCAGCGGGCCGGTCAGTGCGCCGGATCGCGTGGTGGCGCCCACCAGGGTGAACGGCGCCACCTCCAGCGGGATGGACGTGGCGCCCGGGCCCTTGCCCACGACGACGTCGACGCGGAAGTCCTCCATCGCCAGGTACAGCATCTCCTCGGCGGGCCGGGCGATGCGATGGATCTCGTCGATGAACAGCACATCGCCCTCGACGAGATTCGACAGCATCGCCGCCAGATCGCCCGCCCGCTCCAGCGCGGGGCCCGAGGTGATGCGGATCGCCGCCCCCATCTCGCCGGCGATGATCATCGCCAGCGACGTCTTGCCCAGCCCGGGAGGCCCCGACAGCAGGATGTGATCGGGCGTGCGGCCCCGCGCCCGCGCCGCGTGCAGCACCAGTTCGAGCTGTTCGCGGACGCGCGGCTGCCCGATGAAGTCGGTCAGGCTCGACGGCCGCAGACTCGCGTCGAGGTCACCGTCGCCCGCGATGGGACCGGCCGCCAGGAAGTCTTCCTCCGGATTCATCGACGCGGCCCGAGGGCGGTGAGCGCGGCGCGAAGGAGAGCCGACGAGTCGGCGTCGGCGTTGTCGGCGAGTACCGCGGCGACGGCCTTCTGCGCGGCGCCCTCGGTAAAGCCGAGGCCGACGAGAGCCTCGGTGACCTGGGCGCCGGCTCCGGCAGGCACCGAGACTCCCGCCTGCGACGACGCCGGTCCGGCGGTCACCTTGTCGCGCAGCTCCACCACCAGCCGTTCAGCCACCCGCTTGCCGATCCCCGGAACCGCCGTGAGCGCCTTCGCATCCGAATCGGCCAGCGCACGCCGCAGGGTGTCCGGCTCGAGGACCGCCAGCGTCGCCATCGCCAGACGCGGACCGACGCCGGTCACCGTCTGCAGCAACCCGAACAGGTCGCGCGCCTCGGGATCGGTGAAGCCGTACAGCGTCATCGAGTCCTCGCGCACCATCATGGCGGTGAGGAGCCGCACTGTGGTCCCCCGCTTGAGCGACCCGAGAGTCGGAGGAGTCGCCAAGACGCGATAACCGACTCCGGCGCATTCGATCACAGCGTGATCGAGCGCGATGTCGATGACCTCGCCGGACACGGACGCGATCACGACGCCGCCTCTCCACCCAGCACAGCGCGGGCCTCCTCCTGTGCCGCCTTGAGACGGGCGCGATGACGGTTCTGCGCCTCGCGCGCCCGCTTGGCGGCCTCTTCCATGCGATCGTTGACCGGACCGCGCCAGCAGTGACAGATGGCCAGCGCGAGCGCGTCGGCCGCGTCGGCCGGCTTCGGCGGCGTCTGCATTCCGAGAATCCGCGTGACCATCGCCGTCACCTGCGCCTTGTCCGCCCGGCCGGAGCCGGTGACAGCGGCCTTCACCTCGCTCGGCGTGTGGAACCGCACCGGGATTCCGCGTTGCGCCGCGGCCAGCGCGATCACGCCCGCCGCCTGTGCCGTACCCATCGCCGTGCTCACCTGGCGTTGCGCGAAGACCCGCTCGATCGCCACGACGTCGGGTCCGTGCGTGTCGATCCAGTGGACGGCGCCCACGTGGATCGCAAGCAGCCGTTCGGCCAGCTCCATGTCGGCCGGGGTGCGGACCACGTCGACGTCGAGCGCGGTGACTCTGCGGCCGGTTCCCGCCTCCACCAACGCGATTCCGCATCGGGTGAGGCCGGGGTCGACGCCCATGACTCGCACTCGCGCCTCACTTCCCGATCAAGGCCGTCGTCGCACCCGATCGGCACGACGACGGCATCCTCCGCTGCCTCGCAGCGGTAAGAACACTTGTTCGAGACTCTATCAGTCGTTCTCGAGCTCGGCGAGCACCTCGTCGCTGATGTCGACATTGCTGTAGACGTTCTGAACGTCGTCGGAGTCCTCCAGCGCATCGATCAGCTTCATCACCTTGCGCGCACCCTCGGCGTCGACGGCCACCTCGACCGACGCGCGGAAGTCCGGCTCGGCCGAGTCGTAGTCGATTCCCGCCTCCTGGAGCGCCGTGCGCACGGCGACCAGATCACCGGGTTCGCTGACGATCTCGAAGGAATCACCCAGATCGGTGACCTCCTCGGCACCCGCGTCCAGCACGGCCATCAGCACGTCGTCCTCGGTCTGATCGCCCTTCTCCAACGTCACCACGCCCTTGCGGGTGAACAGGTACGACACCGAGCCCGGGTCGGCCATGTTGCCGCCGTTGCGGGTCATCGCCACCCGGACCTCGGTCGCGGCACGGTTGCGGTTGTCGGTCAGGCACTCGATCAGGATGGCGACGCCGTTGGGGCCGTAGCCCTCGTAGGTGATGTTCTGCCAGTCGGCGCCGCCGCCCTCTTCACCGCCGCCGCGCTTGCGTGCTCGCTCGATGTTGTCGTTCGGGACCGACGACTTCTTCGCCTTCTGAATCGCGTCGTACAGCGTCGGATTGCCTGCCGGATCACTACCACCCGTACGAGCCGCCACCTCGATGTTCTTGATCAGCTTGGCGAACATCTTGCCGCGCTTGGCGTCGATGACAGCCTTCTTGTGCTTGGTGGTGGCCCATTTGGAGTGGCCGCTCATTGTGGTGTTCCCTTCGTGAAAAGTCAGCGATGCCTGTCAGGGCACGGGCAGATTCTACGCTGTGGCAACCATATCGACGAAGAACTCGTGCACGCGCACGTCGCCGGTGACCTCCGGATGAAACGACGTGGCCAGCACATTTCCCTGCCGTACGGCGACGACACGCCCCGCCGCGGGCCCGCGGTCCACCGTCGCCAGGACCTGCACTCCCGGCCCGGTCTCCTCCACCCACGGCGCCCGGATGAACACGGCGCGCACCGGACGCGCCCCCGGTCGGTCGGTGATGCCGGCGAAGCTCAGATCGGTCTCGAACGATTCCACCTGACGCCCGAACGCATTGCGCCGCACCGTCACATCCAGTGCGTCGAGATGCCGGGCGTCCGGCCGGGTGTCGAGGATCTTCGACGCCAGCATGATCATCCCCGCGCACGAGCCGTATGCGGGCAGCCCGTCGCGCAACCGCTTCACCAGCGGGTCGTAGAGCTCGAACACACCGAGCAGCCGGCTCATCGCCGTCGATTCGCCGCCGGGGATCACCAGGCCGTCCACCGCGTCGAGCTCCGATTCCCGGCGCACCGGCACCGCCTCGGCACCGCACGCGGCCAGCGCCGCCACGTGCTCGCGGACATCGCCCTGCAGAGCGAGCACACCGATCCGCACGCTCACCGGTCCTGCCTCATGATCGACGCGGCCGAGTCGGTAGCGACCGACCTGGTCAGTCCCTCCTGGGTCACCGCGGCCACCATCCGGCCGGAGCGGTCGAAGATCCGGCCCTGGGTCAGGGCCCGCCCGCCGCCCGCCGACGGCGAGGTCTGGTCGTACAGCAGCCAGTCGTCGGCCCGGAACGGCCGGAGGAACCACATCGCGTGATCGAGCGAGGCCGTCTGCGCCTTCGCCCCCGGGTGCACCGTCATCGACGACCCCAGCAGCGTCATGTCACTCATGTACGCCAGCGTGCACACGTGCAGCAGATGGTCGTCCGGCAACGGGAGCCGGTACTTGAACCAGACCCGCTGTTGTGCGGCCAGCCCCGGATACCTGGAGGTCTCCGCCTGACCGACGATCCGGATGTCGAAGTTCGCCCACTCCTCCAGCAGCGCCCTCTGACTGTCGTCCGCCGACTCGCGGCCCGGCAGCGACTCCGGGTCCGGCACCTCGGGCATCCGATCCTGGTGCTCGATGCCCTCGTCGTGGGTCACATGGAACGACGCCGACATCGAGAAGATCGCCTCGCCGTCCTGCACACCGGTCACCCGCCGGGTCACGAACGAACGCCCGTCGCGGATGCGGTCGACCATGAACACCGCGGGCTCGTCCGGCCTTCCCGGCCGGAGGAAATAGCCGTGCAGCGAGTGGACGGCGAACTCCCGGTCCACTGTCCGGGTCGCGGCCACCAGGGCCTGCCCGGCCACCTGACCGCCGAACGTCCTGCGCAGCTGGCTCGGGAAGGAACCGCCGCGATAGATGTCGTTGTCGATCCGCTCCACGGCCAGAATCTCTTCAATGCTCGCCACCCGGCGATTATCGCACCAGCTGCCGAGACCCGCGCACACCGCTCCACGCACTCCGCTCCGCTCCCGGCGTCGGCAACCCCTCGGTAGGGTCAGGGCATGAGCCCCGAGACGAGTTCTGCAGACGCCGGCACCGACGACACCGGAGCGGATCTGGCCGCCCGGTTGCGCACCGTCCTCGACGGGCGGTGGTCCGCCACCCGCGACACCGTGCGCGACCACATCCAGACTCACGCACTGCTCCCCCAGTCCGGACTGTCCCTCGACGACTATCGCGCCCGCGTGCTCGGCCAGATGAAGGAGATGGTCGCCCTCGGTTTCCCCGCTGCCGGCTTCCGGGCCGAGCACGGCGGCACCGGTGACGTGGGCGCAGCCGTCACCGCCATCGAGACCCTCGGCTACGGCGACCTCTCGCTGATGGTCAAGGCCGGCGTCCAATGGGGCCTGTTCGGCGGAGCCATCGAGAACCTCGGCACCGCACGCCACCACGACGAATACGTCCGCGGCCTCATCGACCTCGACGTACTCGGCTGTTTCGCGATGACGGAGACCGGCCACGGATCCAACGTCCAGCACTTGGAGACCACCGCCACCTATCGACCCGACACCGAAGAGTTCGAAATCCATTCGCCGACGCCGAACTCGCGCAAGGACTACATCGGCGGGGCCGCCGCCCACGCCCGCTACGCCGCGGTCTTCGCACAGCTCGTCACCGGCGGGCCGGGCGAGGAACCGGTCGGCCGCGGCGTCCACTGCTTCGTGGTGCCGATCCGGGACGCCGACGGCGCCGACCTCCCCGGCGTCACCACCTCCGACTGCGGCTACAAGGGCGGTCTCCCCGGAGTCGACAACGGCCGGATCTCCTTCGACCACGTCCGTGTCCCGCGCGCCAACCTGCTCAACCGGTACGGCGACGTGGCCGCCGACGGCACGTACTCCAGCCCCATCGAGTCCGACAACCGCCGGTTCTTCACCATGCTCGGCACCCTGGTCCGCGGCCGCGTCACCGTAGGCGCCTCGGCCGGTGCCGCGGGACGCTTCGGCCTGGCCCTCGCGGTGAACTACGCCCTGGTCCGCCGACAGTTTCAGGCGCCCGGCGGCGACGGCGAACTGCTGCTGATGGACTACCGCACACACCAGCGACGGCTTCTCCCCCTGGTGGCGCGCGCATACGCCTTCGCACTCGCACAGAACGAGGTCACCGCCGAACTCCACGACTTGCAGACCGCGGACCCGGACACCGTCGACCCGGCCGACATGCGCCGGCTGGAGACCAAGGCCGCCGCCATCAAAGCCGGTCACACGGCGCTGGCCCAGCGCGCGATCTCCGAGGCGCGCGAAGCCTGCGGTGGCGCCGGGTACCTGTCGGAGAACCTGCTGCCCCTGCTCCGCGGCGACATCGACGTCTTCACCACCTTCGAGGGCGACAACCTTGTACTCACGCAACTCGTCGCCAAGCAGCAGCTCACCTCGTACGCGGATGACATCCGCGACCTCGACCCCGTGGGATGGGTGAGGTTCGTCGCCAACATGGCAGGCAGCGTCGCGCTGGAGAAGACCGCGGCGCGGCAGGTGGTGCAGACCCTGCTCGACGGCTCCGACGAAGACCCCGAGAACAGCGCCCTCACACACCCCGGAACTCAGCTCAGGCTGCTCCGCAACCGGGAGGATCACCTCACCCGGACGGTCGCGGGACGGCTGGGACGCGCCCGCGAGGACGACGCCGATCCGGTAGCGGTCTTCACCGACACCCAGGATCACCTGATCAAGGTCGGGCAGGCGCACATCGAGCGGATCGTTCTCGAGACCTTCGTCGAGGTGATCGGACGAGTCCAGGACCGCGAGACCCGCCGGTTGCTCAAGCGGGTCCGCGACCTGTTCGTCTACTCCGTCCTCGAAGAGGACCTGTCGTGGTTCCTCATGCACCGGCACGTCAGCGTGGAACGCGCCAAGGCCGTCCGTCGCGGCGTCAATGAACTCTGCGCCGACCTGCGGCCGCACGCTCAGACCCTCGTCGACGCCTTCGGCGTGCCGCCGGTCGGTCTCGACGTGCCGATGCTGCGGCACCGGTAGGCCCCGGCCGGTGCACCGACGACCAGCCGGGCCTCAGAGCTCGTCGATGTCGACGATGTCGTCCTGAATCGCACGGGCGACGAGCGCGGCCTTGGTGGAGGCCGGACGGCCGAGTTCGGCGTACTTGGCCCGGATGCGGGTCAGATGGGTGTTGACCGTGCCGAGCGAGATGTACAGCGCTTCGGCGACCGCAGGCTTCGAATCGAGCATCAGCCAGGTGCGCAGCACCTCCACCTCCCGATCGGTGAGCGTCGGCTGCGGCAGCCGCGCCGCCGGAACCGCCGCGTCGGCCTGCCGGCCCGCAGCGGCGGGAGCAGGCGCGGCGTACAGCGGGCGGCCGGGCAACGGCATCACCCGGGCGCTGAGCCGGGCGAGCGCCTCCCGGCGACGGCGGTCGACGGCCGACGCGGCGCCGCTGCTCGCCGAACCCGGTCCGCGTGAGTGGCGGGTGCGTGCGGCCTCGCGGGTGGCGGGGGCGGCGGCAGGAGTGGCGGCGATTGCGGTGACGGTCATCTCGAATTCCCTTTCTCGGCGCTGGAACTCACTGTTCCGCGGCTGTTGAAGAGAACGCTATGGGGCTCGGCCAGATCCGTCGATGGGGAGAACTCCCCATGCCATCACTGCTGGTCAGAGGCCTGATTGCGCGCGTACTCCGCGTCGAGGAGCGGGAGATCCTCACGACTGATGACCCGGGTCGAGAGAGCGTACTCGACGAGCCGCAACCTGCGGTTGGTCGCCAGCTTGCCCCCGCCCGCCCGCATGCCGCTCACACCGATCATGTCGAGCTTGTCGCACACATTGTCGAGCTTGCGGTTGAACTTCGTCAGCGGCCAACCCAAGCGTGCCGCGGCCTGCGCCGAACTCGGGATGGCACTGGCACCGGTACCGTCGCGCTTCAGGATCGCCTCGGCCAGCACCAGGATCGCCAGCCGCTGGCTCTCGGTGAAATTCGGCACCCCGCGCGTGGTGTCACCGCCCACCAGGGTCTCCACGGTGGGTGCGGAGACGTCGGGCGAGCCCGCCTGCACCTGTACCTCGTAGGTGGTCGGGCCGGCGGTGAAGACGATGCTGGTGCGACCGAACACGAGCGGCATCCGCGCGCCCGGACCGAGCGTCGCGGTGAAGCCGAGGTCGGCGGCGGTCACCGTCGCGGACAGATGCGTCCCGAGATTCGTCAGCCACCACATTCCGTTCTCGTCGTGCAACACGAGGAACCGGCGGTGCAGATAGGGGTTGTCGTCGACGGTCAGCGTGGCCTCACGGCCGATGTAGAACGGTGCTCCGGGAAGCACGGGCATCCGCTCGCCGCAGTACTCGACGAAGGTGGTGCTCGCTTCCGGTCGCACCGTCACTGGCTCGCAGTCGCGTTCGGGTCCGGTTCGGCGGCGGCGGACGGCAGTGTCGCCGACAGGACCACCACCGTGACATTGTCGTGCGCCCCCGACTCCAGGGCGGCCTCGACCAGAGCCGCGGCGGCGACCTCGTTGTCGGGCGAGGCCTCCAGGATCACGGCGATCTCGTCGTCGCTCAACTCACCGTCGAGCCCGTCCGAGCACAGCAGCACCACGTCGCCGTCGGCTGCGGCGAAGGCGAAGTAGTCGGCGACGGGAACGGTCATGCCCGCACCGAGCGCACGAGTGATGACGTTCCGGCGCGGGTCGACTCGGGCCTGTTCGGACGTCAGATATCCGGCGGCGACGAGCTCCTGCACCTGGGAGTGATCGACGCTCACCTGGCGCAGCTCGCCCGCCGAGTACAGATAGGTGCGCGAATCACCGATGTTGAACGCGACCCAGTTCGGAACACCGTCCTCGATCGCCAGAACGACGCCGGTGGCCGTGGTGCCCGCGCGCCGGCCGGTCTCGGTGCCGAACTCACCGATCCGCTCCTGCGCCTTCTCCAGCAACTCGGCGATGTCCCGCCGCGTGTCGGCGGAGCTCTCCCCCACCGGTGCCTGTGCCAGAGTCAGCAGCGCCGCCTCGCTCGCCAGCTCGCCGCTGTCATGGCCGCCCATGCCGTCGGCGACGATGTACCGTCCGGGAACGGCCAGCGCGGCGTCTTCGTTGGCTTCGCGAACCCGACCGACATGGCAGACGACCGCCCAGTCGACGACCACGTCTCCGACCTCGTCCCGGCCGGTGAGCGCGTCGTCGCGCAGAATCCTCGGTTCGTCCATCGTCTCCCCTGCGATCTGTAGTCCTGCGATCGTGGCGCCGGCGACAGCTGCAGCAGGTTACGTCGCCCACGCGAGTGTACTTCTACCACAGCGTCAACGCCGCGATACCCCGGAGCGAGACCTTCGGCTCGCTCTCGAGACGCGAACGAGGTTCCCGGCGATACTCGCCGCGGAACCTCGTTCGATGCTGCGTCTTATCGGCGGATCACCAGCCGCGCTCGGCGAGCCGGTGCGGCTGCGGGATGTCGTCGACGTTGATGCCGACCATCGCCTCGCCGAGGCCTCGCGAGACCTTCGCCAGCTGATCCGGGTCGTCGTAGAAGGTGGTGGCCTTGACGATCGCGGCGGCACGCTGCTCCGGATTGCCCGACTTGAAGATGCCCGAGCCGACGAAGACGCCCTCGGCGCCCAATTGCATCATCATCGCCGCGTCCGCCGGGGTGGCGATGCCGCCCGCGGTGAACAGCGTGACGGGAAGCTTGCCGGCCTTGGCGACCTCGACCACCAGCTCGTACGGGGCCTGCAGTTCCTTGGCCGCCACGTACAGCTCGTCCTCGGGCAGCGAGGTGAGGCGGCGGATCTCCTGGCGGATCCGGCGCATGTGGGTGGTGGCGTTCGAGACGTCGCCGGTCCCGGCCTCGCCCTTCGACCGGATCATCGCGGCGCCCTCGTTGATGCGGCGCAGCGCCTCGCCGAGGTTGGTGGCACCGCAGACGAAGGGCACGGTGAAGGCGAACTTGTCGATGTGGTTCTCGTAGTCGGCCGGGGTCAGCACCTCGGACTCGTCGATGTAGTCGACGCCGAGGCTCTGCAGGATCTGCGCCTCGACGAAGTGACCGATGCGGGCCTTGGCCATCACCGGAATCGACACGGCCTCGATGATCCCGTCGATCATGTCCGGGTCGCTCATCCGCGACACGCCGCCCTGAGCGCGGATGTCGGCGGGAACGCGCTCGAGAGCCATGACCGCGACGGCGCCCGCATCCTCGGCGATCTTGGCCTGCTCGGGGGTGACCACGTCCATGATGACGCCGCCCTTGAGCATTTCGGCCATGCCGCGCTTGACGCGAGCCGTGCCGGTCGCCGGTGCGTTCTGAGCCTCAGTGGACACTGATTGATCTCCCTGTTCAGTGGTGTCGGATGTCCCTCCAAGTAAACCCGATCGGCTCGGTGCCGACCAACGCCGGGTCCGGCGGGAAGGGAGCCTCAGCGGGAACCGCTGACGCGTTCGGTGATCTCGAAGTACTCCGGGAGCCGGGAATGTCCGCCCAGCCGGAGCCAGCGGACCATTCGCCGACCGCCGAGGGCTCGCGCATCGCGGACTGCGTCGTTGTAGAAGCGCCGCGCCATCGTCACCCGCGTCTGGGCATCCGCGAGTTCGGCGACCAGAACCGGTGGCCGGTCGGTAGCGGCCACCCCGGCCAGTGCCACCGACAGCCGGTTCTCGGCGGCTTCCCGCTCCTGACGCGGTGCGGCTTCGGCGTCGGTCGCGGCGGCGGCGAGGTCACGGGCGCCCTCGCCGTCCGGGGCCGTGGACGCGATGGCCCGTGCGACGACGGCGCGGCGCTCCAACGCCGCGACGAGCGCCTCGTAGGCGAGGTCGACGCGCACGTTGAGCCGGTCGAGCCGGGTCGCGCGCGTGGCCGCCAGGATCGCGAGCCAGAGCAGCGCCGCTCCCGCGATCGCGCCGACGACGATCCACACGATCGTCACATTCGTCACAGTCGTCTCCGATCGGCTTCCGGCACGGCCCTAGTCCGACACCACGACGGGACCGGCGCCCAGCGTGACGGTGTCGTACACCCGTTGGATCTCGTCGGCCACATGGCTCCAGTCGTACCGCTGCGCCCGCGCCCGCCCGCGGGCGATGAGTTCCTGCCGTGCCTGCTCGTCGCTGAGCAGGCCGACGACCGCCTCGGCGAGCGCGATCGGCGAGCCGGTCTCCACCACCCGGCCGGCGTCACCGCCGTCGAGCACTCGTTGGAATGCGACCAGATCGCTGGCCACCACCGCCGTCCCGGCCGCCATCGCCTCCACCAGGACGATGCCGAAGCTCTCGCCGCCGAGGTTGGGCGCCACGTATACGTCGGCGCTCGCCAGGGCCCGCGCCTTCGTCTCGTCGTCGACCATGCCGAGGAACTGCAGATGCCCGGACAGGTCCCGGGCGCGCCGTCGCAGCGCCTTCTCGTCTCCGCCCCCGACCACCAGCACGGTCACGTCCGGAAAGCGTTCGACGATGTGCGGCAGGGCGCGCATGAGGATGTCGATGCCCTTGCGTGGCTCGTCGTAGCGGCCGAGGAACATCACGGTCCGGCCCGGCGCCGGGAAGCCCTCGAGCGGTGTCGCCTCGGCGAACGACGCGACGTCGATGCCGTTGGGGATCTCCACCGCGTCGTTGCCCAGCGACTCCATCTGCCAGCGGCGCGCGAGTTCGGACACGGCGATCTTGCCCGAGATCCGCTCGCGGTACTGGCGAAGCATCGAGTCGAACGCCGTGAGCCACAGCGACTTCGTGGTCGCCGTGTGGAAGGTGGTGACGATCGGTCCGGTCGCGACCATCAGCGACAGCATCGACAGGCTGGGCGCGTTGGGTTCGTGGACGTGCAGGACGTCGAACTCGTTCACCTCGATCCACCGCCGCAGTCGGTGGTAGGCCTTCGGCGAGAAGGTCACACGCGAGACCGACCCGTTGTAGGGGATCCCGAGCGCCGGGCCGGCGGAGTCGAAGTAGTCCGGCACCTGGACGTCCGGCCCGGCCGGCGCGAGGACCCGCACGTCGTGCCCGCGCCCGATGAAGACCTCCGCCAGTTCGATCACGTGCGCCTGAACGCCGCCGGGCACGTCGAACGAGTAGGGGCAGATCATGCCGATCTTCACCGCGCTACTCCCCGTCCACCCCGAGCCGGTCGCGGCGCGCCTGCGACCAGTCGCTCTCCCACAGCGGCTGCAGCATGTGCCAGTCGGCGGGCGCACTCGCGATGCCTTCGGCGAATGCGTCGGCCAGGGCCTGGGTGGCGGCGGCCACGCCACCGGAGGTGTCGATGACGGTGCCGCAGCGGATCAGGGACGTGTCGGCGTCCGGGTAGCTGTGGTGCACGGCGAGAAGGGTCGCGCCGGTCTCGATGGCGAGTTTCGCCGGCCCCGCGGGCATCCGCGTCCGCTCCCCGAAGAGTTCGACGGGCACCCCGCTGTGCGACAGGTCGCGGTCGCTCATCAGGCAGACGATGCCGCCCGCACGCAGCCGATCGGCGAGGAGCCGGAAGGGCGGCTGCTCGCCGCCGGTGAGCGGGAAGACCTCGAAGCCGAGCGACTCCCGGTAGGCGACGAACTGGTCGAACAGCGACTCCGGCTTGAGCCGTTCGGCGACGGTGGCGAACTGTCCGTAGTGCGCGACCAGCCACACCCCGCAGATGTCCCAGTTGCCCGAGTGCGGCAGCGCCATCACCACGCCCTTGCCGGACGTGCAGACCTCGTCGACCACGCGGCGGTCGTGGTCGGACATCCGCACACTGGCCACGATGTCGGCGGGATCGGTGGTCGGCAGGCGGAAGGCCTCTCGCCAGTACCGCGCATACGAGCGCATCGCCTGTTCGACGAGTGCGTCGGGCACCTGCTCCGGCGTCGTGCCGACCACCCGCGCGAGATTCTTGCGCAACTGCTCCGGCCCCCCGCCGCGCCGGCCGGCGACGGTCCCGACGGCGTCGAAGACACTGCGGGCCACGGACTCCGGCGCCCAGCGGACGGCCGCCCACCCGGCGCGATAACCGAAGTCGGAAGCGTACTCGGCGAGCTTGTCGAGCACGATCACGCCTCCCCGTCGCCGGTGCGGCCGGACTCGTCCGGGCCGTCATCCGTGCCGGCCTCGTCCGGAACGGCGATGGGGATCAGATCGCGGGCGCCCGGCGAGCAGTAGATGGACCACATCCGCTGACCCACGGTGATCACCGACAGCACCGCGAGCGCCCACATCGCGACGTGGATCGCCCACCACCAGTGCAGGCCGGGGAAATCGGTGAAGCCGGCGCCGACCAGGACGATGATGAGCCGGTCGGGCCGCTCGATGAGGCCGCCGTCGCCGTACAGCCCGGCGGCCTCGGCACGCGCCTTGGCGTAGGAGATGACCTGCGAGGTCACCAGGCAGATCAGCGTCGCGATCAACAGCGGACGGTGCGGCGCGGTGAAGGCCGCCCACCAGGCGAGCGCTCCGAATATCGCACCGTCGGCGATCCGGTCGCAGGTGGCGTCGAGCACCGAGCCGAATCTGGTGCCTCCGCCGCGGGCGCGGGCCATCGCGCCGTCGAGCATGTCGAACATCACGAAAGCCCACGTGACGAGGGCGCCCGCGAAGAGGTAACCCTGCGAGAAGAGGGCGATCGAGGCCCCGACCGTGATGACGGTGCCGACGAGAGTCATCGCGTCCGGGGTCAGCCCGGTGCGGATGAGCGCACGGCCGATCGGCAAGGTGACCTTGGAGACCGAGGCCCGTCCGAGGATGCTGAGCATTTCCGTCCTTAAGAAAGTTCGTTCCACGCCTGTGCCAGCAGCGCGCGCGTCTGCTGGAGGAGTTGCGGAAGCACCTTCGTGTCCCCCACGACGGTGATGAAGTTCGAGTCGCCCGTCCATCGCGGGACGACGTGCTGGTGCAGGTGTTCCGACAGCGAGCCGCCGGCCGGCGCCCCCAGGTTGAGTCCGACGTTGAACGCATCCGGATTCGAGACGGACTTGATGACTCGGATCAGCCGCTGCGTGAACGCCATCAACTCGAGGCTCTCCTCGGGAGTGAGATCCTCGAGGTCGGCCACCTGACGGTACGGGACCACCATGGCGTGGCCGGGGTTGTACGGGTACAGGTTCAGCACCACGTACACCGACTCCCCGCGCGCGACGATCAGCCCGTCCTCGTCCGACATCCGCGGGATGTCGAGGAACGGGTGCCCGGTGAGTTCACCGCCGTCGACCGCCCGCCTGGGCGCGGCCGCGGTGATGTAGCTCATGCGGTGCGGCGTCCACAACCGCTGCAGGTGATCCGGATCGGTCATCGCCGCTGCTCCCTCATCGACGCTTGCGTGCGGCATCGAGGAAGTCCTGCATGGTGGCGGCGGTCGGCGAATCGTTGCGGCGCGACTCCTCCCACTCGTCGATCGCCACGATCGCGTCGTCGACGGGCACCCCGTTGAGCTGGGTTCCGTCGCGGAACCGGAAGCTCACGGCGTTCGCCTCCACGTCCCGCTCGCCGGCGAGCAGCATGAACGGCACCTTGGCGGTGGTGTGGTTGCGGATCTTCTTCTGCATCCGGTCGTCGGAGAAGTCCACCTCGGCGCGCACCCGTCGGCCCTTGAGGCGCCGGACGACGCCCTGCAGGTGGTCGGCGAAGGCGTCGGCGACCGGGATGCCGACCACCTGCACCGGCGACAGCCACACCGGGAACGCGCCCGCGTAGTGCTCGGTGAGGACGCCGAAGAACCGCTCGATGGAGCCGAACAGCGCGCGGTGGATCATCACCGGTCGCTTCTTGGTGCCGTCGGAGGCGGTGTACTCGAGTTCGAAGAGCTCGGGCTCGAAGAAGTCGAGCTGCAGGGTGGACATCTGCCATGTGCGGCCCAGCGCGTCCTTGACCTGCACGGAGATCTTGGGCCCGTAGAACGCGGCGCCGCCCGGATCGGGAACCAGCTCCAGACCGGAGGCCTCGCCGACCTGACGCAGCGTCTGTGTCGCCTCGTCCCAGACCTCGTCCGATCCGACGTACTTCTCCGGATCCTTGGTGGAGAGCTCCAGGTAGAAGTCGTCGAGACCGTAGTCCTTGAGCAGTTGCAGCACGAAGTTCAGCGTGGTGGTCAGCTCCTCGACCACCTGCTCCTGCGTGCAGTAGATGTGCGCGTCGTCCTGCGTGAAGCCGCGGGCCCGGGTGAGGCCGTGCACCACGCCGGACTTCTCGTACCGGTACACCGAACCGAACTCGAACAGCCGCAGCGGGAGTTCACGGTACGACCGCCCGCGCGACCGGTAGATCAGGTTGTGCATCGGGCAGTTCATCGGCTTGACGTAATAGTCCTGGCCGGGCTTGCGGACGGTGCCGTCGTCGTTGTACTCGGCGTCGAGGTGCATCGGCGGGAACATGCCGTCGGCGTACCAGTCGAGGTGCTTCGACACCTCGAACAGATGTCCCTTGGTCAGATGCGGCGTGTTGACGAACTCGTAGTCGGCGGCAGCGTGCTGCTCGCGCGAGTAGTCCTCCATCTCCTTGCGGATGATGCCGCCCTTGGGGTGGAAGACGGGCAGACCCGAACCGAGTTCGTCGGGGAAGCTGAACAGGTCCAGTTCGGCGCCGAGCCGGCGATGGTCGCGCTTCTCGGCCTCGGCGAGACGGTCCAGGTAGGCGTCCATCGCCTCGGGGGACTCCCAGGCGGTGCCGTACACGCGCTGGAGGTCGGCGAGCGACTGATCGCCGCGCCAGTAGGCGGCCGAGCTGCGCGTCAGCTTGAAGGCGGCGATGTACTTGGTGGTCGGCACGTGCGGGCCGCGGCACAGGTCGCCCCAGATCTTCTCCCCGGTCCGCGGATTGAGGTTGTCGTAGGCGGTGAGCTCGCCGCCGCCGACCTCCATCACCTCGGCGTCGTCGGCCGCGCCCTTGTCGTCGATCAGTTCGAGCTTGAACGGCTCGTCCGCGAGCTCGGCCCGTGCCTGCTCCTTCGACTCGTAGACGCGGCGGGAGAACCGCTGACCGGACTTGATGATCTTCTTCATCTGCTTCTCGAGAGCCTTGAGGTCCTCGGGGGTGAAGGGATCGTCCACCTGGAAGTCGTAGTAGAAGCCGTCGGTGATCGGCGGGCCGATGCCCAGATGCGCCTTCGGGTTCAGCTCCTGGACGGCCTGCGCCAGCACGTGCGCGCAGGAGTGGCGGATCACCGCGCGTCCGTCCTCCGAGTCCGCGGTGACCGGCTCGACCAGCGTGTCGGTCTCCGGCGCCCACGACAGGTCGCGCAGCGTGCCGTCGGCCTCGCGGACGACGACCACCGCCTGCGGTCCCTTGTTGGGCAGTTCGACACCGTCGGGCAGATCCGCGTCCCGCATGGCGGCGCCGGCGGTAGTGCCCGCCGGAACCCGGACGGTCTCGGGCAGGCGGGCTCTTTCGGCAGCGACGTTGTCGGGCACGGTCGTGATTCCTCTATTCGGTGTCGAGAGGGGCGGCTGCCGCATGTCGGTCACGGACACGCGGCACGGTCGCGTTGAATCGTATCGCGCGCATCCCGTCGCACATCCACAGAGTGACCGCGATCGTGATCAGGAGCAACAGGACATACGCCCCGCTGCCCGCCAAACGGAACGGCAGTTCCCACGCCGGGCCGATCGGGGCCCGGAGGAACCGGAACACACCGAACGAGAGTTTGATGTCCTCGTGCCCGTGGGGGCCGACGACGGTGACCCGATGCCACCAGGTGAACGTCAGCGCCACCACCGTGGCCGGTGCCAGCCACCACAGCCACGTGACCGGGCGGCGCCGGTCGGCCGCGTCGAAGCAGTGCACCACCGCCACCATCAGCAAGGGCACCACCCACACCCAGTGATGTCCCCAGGAGAAGGGCGAGACCGCGCACGAGGTCATGCCGGTGATGCTCAACGCGAGCAGTTCCTGGCCGGCGCGGTGGGCCGCGTACGCCGCCCACAGACCGAGCAGTCCGACGACCACACCCACCGGAATCCACAGCCAGCTCGGCGTGTGCCCGAGTCCCATCGGCACCAGTCGGGCGAAGAAGCCGTTGAGCGACTGATTGGCCGGGTGGTCCATCGGCCCGATCCGCCCGGTCTGCGAGAGGCTGTCGGTCCAGAACCCCCACGCCTCCGAACCGAGGATCGCCAGACCGATGGCGATGGTGACGCCGAAGGTGACGACCGCCGTCACCGCGGCGCGCCATTGCCTGGTGATCAGCAGGTACGCGGTGAAGAAGATCGGGGTCAGTTTGATACCGGCGGCGAGCCCGACGCCGATTCCGCGCATCCGCTCGCTTCGCCGCACCTGATCCGCGATCACGATCAGCGCCAGCACCAGGTTGATCTGACCGTTCCAGAACGTGGTGTGGACCGGTTCGAGACCGATCACCGACACCGCGAACAGAACGACGAAGGCGACGAATCGCCCGTCGATCCGGAACCGCAGCGAACGCAGCGAGACCGCGACCAGACCCAGCAGGCACACGACGTTGCCGACATTCCACAGGAACTGGGCGGAGTGCTCGGGGATCCAGGCCAGCGGCACCAGGATGATCGCGGCGAACGGGGTGTAGGTGAATTGCCACACCTTGTACACGGGGAGGTCGTAGAGCGGGCGTCCGTCCCACACCGCCGCGGCCCCTCCGCGGTAGACGCGCGTGTCGATGCCCATGTTGAAGAGTCCGAACACCGGGTGGTCGAACGGCGCCACCCAGATGTTCCAGGCGATGATCAACGCCGCACCGACAGCGGCCAGTGCCACCATCGACCATGTCACCGGACGTGTATCCGCCCCGCTGATTTTCACTCGGCGATAATACGTCCGGTCCGTCCGCCGGGGCGGTACGGCGCACAGGGGTGTCGGACCAGGGTTCTTTGTCGAGTTCGACCCGTCCGCCCCCTCCGCCCGGCGACGCTGGCCATACTGGCATCCGGTGCCGGCGTCCGGCACGCATGAGACACGAGCACGCGCCCGCACGGGGCCGTCGCTCGGGAAGGGAGCCGTTCCAGGTGAGTGGAGCACACGCGGCCCGGCCGGGCGCCGATCTCGTCCGGCTCGCCGCATCGTCGATGCGCAACCGCCGCGCGATCGTCGCCGGAGTGATCCTCGCCCAGATCCTGGCGATGGCCGCGAGCCTGGCCCAGCCCACCTTCAACGCGCTCATCATCGACAACGGAGTGGTGGCGGGCGACGTTCCGTACATCGAACGGATGGGCGCGATCATGCTGGCGGTCGCGATCGGCGGACTGGTCGCCTCGCTCGCCGCCATCGCGCTCGGCGCGGCGCTCTCGGCGGGCACGTCAGCCGACCTGCGTCGATCGGTGTACCGGCACGTCGCCGACTTCTCCACAGCCACCTATCACGAACTCGGAACGCCCACGCTCCTGACTCGGACCTCCCTCGACACCTCGGTGGTCGGACAGGCGGTGTTCCTGACCACCAGCGTCGCGGTGGCGGCACCGCTGGTGACCGTGGGTGCGATCGCCATGTCGCTGCGGGAGTCGGTGCGCCTGGCACCCGTCATCGTCGTCACCGCCATCGTGCTGAGCATCGGCATCGGGATCTTCGTCGTCTATGTGACGCCCCTGGCCACGCGCGTCCAGGGTGCGGTCGACCGCGTCAACCGGGTGCTGCGCGAACAACTCGGCGGCACCCGGATCATCCGCGCGTTCCGCCGCGAGCGGGCCGCCAGCACCCGGTTCTCCGAGGTCAATCGCGATCTGACGGCTCTGGTCCGCAGGGTCGCGGCACTGCAGTTGATGCTGCTGCCCGGGGTCCTGTTGATCGCGAATCTGGCGAGCGTCGCCACCAGCCTGTTCGGCGCCCGTCTGATCGAGGACTCGCATCTGACGATCGGTGGCCTCACGGCGTTCACCGGGTACCTGATGCAGATCGTCGCGGGTATCACGGTGTTCATCGCACTGGCCGGAATGCTCCCCCGCGCCCGCGCCAGCGCCACCCGCCTGGCGGCCGTGATCAACCGTCCCGCGGGCCTGGACGACGACGGGACCGCCGTCGTCGACGGTCCGTTGCCGCTGACCTTCCGGTCGGCGACCGTGCGGTATGAAGGTGCAGATCACCCGGCCGTCGACGCGGTCTCGCTGACGTGCCTGCCGGGGACGGTGACCGCCGTGATCGGCGGCACCTCCAGCGGCAAGTCGTCGCTGCTCGCGCTGGTGCCGAGACTGCTCGACCCCGCATCCGGGACCGTGGAGGCCGGCGGCGTCCGACTCGGGGCGTGGCACCTGCCCGACCTGCGCGCGGCCGTCGCCCACGTGGGCCAGGGTCAGTCACTGGTGGCGGGCACGGTCGAATCGAATCTCCGCCTCGGCGACGCCGAGGCCGACGACGACCGTCTCTGGCGCGCCCTCGAGGCGGCTCAGATGGCGACGACCGTCGTCGACCGCGGCGGACTCTCCACCGAGGTGGCGCAGGGCGGATCCAACTTCTCCGGCGGACAGCGGCAGCGGCTCGCGGTGGCGCGCGCGCTGGTGAGGCGACCGCGGATCCTGTGCCTGGACTCGGCGTTCTCGGCGATGGACCGCAGTACCGCCGAATCGGTGCTCTCGGGAATCCGGGCCACGCTGCCCGAGGCGACGATTCTGCTGGCCGACCAGCAGGTGGGCAACGTCCGCTCCGCAGACCTGATCGCCGTGCTCGACGCCGGCCGGATCGTCGCGACTGGACGCCACGAGGACCTGCTCACCCGATGCGCCGTGTACCGCGAGTTCGCCCAGGCACAGGCCGCTCCTGCTCCTGCTCCTGCTCCTGCTCCTGCTCCTGAGGGGCCGACTGTGGCGACGGGGGTCTCACGATGAGGATCGTCCGCGCGCTGCGCGAGTTCCGGCGTTTCCTCGGCTCCGACCGCAGGCTGAGCTTCGCGCTGGTCCTGTCGGTGGTCGCCGCCCTGTCGACGGTCACCGTGCCGGTGCTCCTGGCCCGCCTCACCAACATCATCTTCTCCGGCGCCGTGAGCACCAGGCTGCCCGCGGGCGACACTCGGGAGCAGGCCGTCGAGCAACTCCGCAGAAGCGGGCAGGGCGATCTCGCCAACGTGGTCGAGACCACCGGCGCGGTACCGGGCGCCGGGATCGACTGGGACCGGCTGTGGGCCGCCGCCGCAGTCGCGTTGATCGCCATCGCCCTGGTCACGATCACCCGCATCGGCAGCGGCCTGCTCGTGAACAGCGCGGTTCAGGACGCGATCCGCACCATCCGCGAACGGGTGGAGCGCAAGATCCACCGTCTGCCGGTCTCCCGACTCGAGGGCGGTCGGCGCGGCGAGGTGCTCAACGCGATGACCGTCGACGTCGACAACATGTCGACGGTGATCGGCCCGCTCTTCGTCCAACTGCCGGTGCTGGTGCTCACCGTGGTGGCGGTGGCGGTCGCGCTGATCCTGCTCTCCCCCTTCTTCGCCCTCATCGCCTTCGCCACGATCCCGGTCACCGCGGCCCTGGCGTTCACGGTGGTCCGGTTCGCCCGCCCGCACATGCAGGCGCAGTGGCGGACCACCTCGTCGATCAGCGCACACATCGAAGACGTCTACGGTGCACACGACATGATCGCCGCGTACGACGGACATCCGCAGACTTCGCGGGAGTTCGACGAGCTCAACCGCCGGCTGGAACGCGCGGCTCGCAGCGGGCAGGCGTGGAGCGGTTCCATCACCCCGGTCCTCACCTTCTGCAACGCCCTGGTGTTCGTGATCATCGCGGTCCTCGGTGCGCTCAAGATGCTCGACGGCGCCGTCACGCTCGGGACCCTGCAGGCCGTCGTGATGTACACCCAGCAGCTCTCGGCCCCGATGACGGAGTTGTCGAGCACGCTGCCGACCCTGCAGTCGGGCTTCATCTCATTCGGTCGCGTCCGCACGTTCCTGGGCGCCGACGAGGAGTCCGAGCCCGCGGTCGACGATAAGCCGGTCGCCGCTCACGGACGGCACACGCTTCCGCCGACGGTCACCTTCGAGCGCGTGCACTACTCCTATGCCGACGGCAGCCCCGTACTGCGCGGAATCGACCTGACGCTGCCCGCCGGACGCACCACCGCGCTGGTCGGCGCCACCGGGTCGGGCAAGACCACACTCACCGGGCTGCTGCAGCGGTTCGCCGACCCGACCGCCGGACGGATCCTGATCGACGGCGAGGACATCGCGGGGATGTCGCGCTCGAAGGTGCGGTCGATGATGGCGGTGGTGACGCAGGATCCGTGGTTGTTCAGCGGGACGGCGGGCGAGAACGTCGACTACGGACGCCCCACCGATGGCCGCGCGGTCGACGAAGCGATGGTCGACTCGCTGCTGGCAGGGCTGCCGAGTGGACCCGAGACGCCGGTCTCCGGCGACAGCACCCTGCTCAGCGCGGGCGAGAAACAGCTCATCACGGTCGCGCGCGCGCTCGCCGCCGACCCCGACATCCTCATCCTCGACGAGGCCACCAGCGCCGCGGACCCGCGCACCGAACTCATCATCGGCCGTGGTCTGGAAGCACTGCGGAACCGCACCACCACGCTCATCGTCACCCACCGGTACTCCACGCTCGCGACCGCCGACACGATCGCAGTGCTCGCCGACGGCAGGATCATCGAGCACGGTTCGGCCTCGGAGCTGCTGGCTGCGGGCGGTGAGTTCGCCCGAATCTACGGGCGCGGCCCGACCTGATGTCCGACAAGGGCCGATAGCGGACACGGAATGTGCAAGTATGTGACCAGCCTCATTGCCTGATTGGGCTCCGCTCGCCTGACAGGGCTCCGCGAAAGGCTCCGCTCCCCCGCCCCGACGACAGGAACTCCGAACCGTGATCCGCAGACCCTCCCGAATCGCCCTCGCCGCCACGGCGGCCGCCCTCATCGTCGGAGGCGCGAGTCTGCCGGCCGCGCCCGTCTCGGCCGCGCCGGCCTCCGCGCTGGTGTCGTCCAGCGCCACCGGTCCCACCAGCACCGACATCGTGGTGCACTCGGCGGCGATGAACCGCGACATACCGCTGACCGTCCTTCTGCCGAAGGACCGGTCTCGGCCCGCCGGCGTGCTCTATCTCCTCAACGGGGCCGGTGGCGGCGAGGACTCCGCGACCTGGCAGGGCAAGACCGACGTCGTGAACTTCTTCGCACAGAAGAACGCCTACGTGGTGATTCCGATGAAGGGCGCGTTCAGCTACTACACGGACTGGCTCAAGCCCGACGAGAAGCTCGGCGTCAACAAGTGGTCGACCTTCCTCGGCGAGGAACTGCCCGCAGTCATCGACAGCACCTACTCCACCAACGGCCGGAACGCCATCGCCGGCATCTCCTCGTCGGCCACCTCGGTGCTGAACCTGGCGATCGCCCACAAGGGTCTGTATCGCACCGTCGCCGCCTACAGCGGCTGCGCGGCCACCTCCACCCAGCCCGGCCAGACGTATGTGCGGCTGGTGGTCGAGACCCGCGGCGGCGGCGACGCCCGGAACATGTGGGGGCCGTACAACGGTCCCCTGTGGCGTCAGAACGATCCGGTCGTGAACGCTGCCGGGCTGCGCGGCGTCTCGCTGTACCTGAGCGCCGCGACCGGTCTGCCCGGCAAGTACGACACCCCGCAGTACGTCCCGGACTCGGCGACGCTCACCGACCAGATCGTCGTCGGCGGCGCGATCGAGGCGGCGACGCGTCAGTGCACCGAGGACCTGGCCGCGAAACTGGGCCGTCTCCGCATTCCTGCGACGGTCGACCGTGTTCCGGCCGGTTCGCACTCCTGGAAGTACTGGCAGGACCAGCTGCACAAGTCCTGGCCGCAGATCGCCCGCGGTATCGGCGCCTGACGCCGGGCACGGCTCAGATCTCCGGCCAGTGGTGTTCCAGGCCGGCGAGGATGAAGTCGATCTTGGTGTCGACCGCCCCGCGGTCGATCCACGAGTCGTCCGGACGCAGAGCGGTGTCGCCCGCACCGAGCGCCCGGCGGATCCGGTCCAGTCCGGAGTCGCCGCGCTCGTCTACCGCGCGCATCGACTCCACCGACAGGTGCGAGGCGAATACCGAGTCGCCCAGGAAGTCCAGGGCGAACATCGCCTGGCCGCGGGTCTTCCCCTCCGCCGCCAGAGCCGCGACGTAGGCGGCGAAGACGTGCTCGATCCGTGACGGCGCCGGTGCGAAAGCGTATACGAGCAACGCGAGTCCGGGGAAGTCGTCGCAGACTCGCCAGCACTCGTCGGCCCACAACCGCAGTACGTCGCGCCATCGGCTGCCCGGCTCCGGCAGCGCGATGGTCGCCCCTGCCGCGTCGAGGCAGGCGATCACCAAGTCGTCGCGCGAGGGGAACAGCCGATAGATGGCAGCCGTCACGACGCCGAGCCGTTCGGCGACCGCCGAGAGCGTGAACCGGTCGATGCCCTCGGCGATCGCCGCGGCGACCACGTCGTCGGCGGTGAAGGCGGGCTTGCGCCCCACCTTCCGTCCGCCGCGGACGGGCCGGTTGTCCGGTGAGCTTGAACCCTGCACCGGTCCAGATTAGTCGGCGACGATCCGCCACCCCTGCGCACTGTGCAGCCGGTTCCAGAAGTGCGAGTACGTGCCGTCCTGGGCCAGGAGTTGCTCGTGCGTGCCTTGCGCCTCCACTCGCCCGTCGTCGGTGAGCGCCACGATCTGGTCGGCCGCGGCGATCGTCTCCAGACGATGCGCGATGATCAGCACGGTGGCCTGCGTGCGCAATCGTTCGACGGCAGCGACGATGTTCGCCTCGTTCTCCACATCGAGCGCCGAGGTGGCCTCGTCGAGCAGCACGATCGGTGACCGTTTCAGCAATGCCCGTGCGATGGCGACTCGTTGCCGTTCGCCTCCGGAGAGTGCTCGCCCACCTTCCCCCACCCGCGAATCCCAGCCGTCCGGGAGCCGCTCGACGATCTCGGTGACGCCGGCCAGGTCCGCCGCCGCGCGGATCTCATCCCGCGACGCGCCGCTCCGGCCGACTGCGACATTGGCCTCAAGGGTGTCGTCGAACAGATAGACGTCCTGGAATACCAGCGACAACTGCCCCATCAGTTGCTGGGTGGTCTGCTCGGTCACCGGCACGCCGCCGACCTTCACCGTGCCGGCGTCGACGTCATGGAAGCGGCTCACCAGTCTGATCAGCGTGGTCTTGCCGCTGCCGGAGGGACCGACCAGGGCCACCATCGCACCGGCGGGCACCCGGAGCGAGACGTCGCGCAGGACCGGATCCTGGTCGGAGTGGTAGGCGAAACTCACCCGGTCGAGTTCGATCGAGCCGGGAGCGGTCAACTCGGCCGGAGACGGCGGCTCAGGCAGCGGTTCGGCGGTGAGCACCTCGTCGATGGCGTCGAGCAGCGGCCGCCGAGATTCAAGGCTCATCGCGCTCTCGGTGATGGTGGAGAGGGTGGAAGTGAAGCGCAGTGCGAAACCGACGAACGCCAGCGCCGGAATCGGTTCGAGCGCCCCCGAGACGGCCAGCGCTCCGGTGATGGAGATCAGCGCGACGATCACTCCCTGGGTCGCCATGCCGGAGAGCAACAGACCGGCGGTCTCGATCCACTGTGCTCTTCTTCGGGCGCGGAGGGTGTCACCGAACGCGGCGTCCAATGGTGCGAACGAGCGGCCTCGACCGCACGATCGCAGTGCGCCCTGGCACTGCGCGTACTCGACGATGCGGTTCGCCAGATTCACCTCTTCCGGCTCGTGAATCCGCTCGCCACTGCGCATCAACGCAGTCGACGCCAGGGTGATGATCACGAACACCGGTGCGGCGATCGTCAGAATCAGACCGAGCCACGGATTCCAGAACCACGACGCCACCACGATCACGATCGCCGCAGTCATCCGCGAGACCAGCGGGCCGATCATGTGGGCGAAGATCTCGCCCGCCATCATCAACTCCGACGAGACCATCCGCGACAATCGGCCGGACAGCGGGCGTGCGAACCAGCCCAGCGGCTGTCTCGACACCTGGTCGCCCACCAGCCGGTGAATGCTGTGGAGGAAGTCCAGAGCGACCGCGTACGTGCGCCGCTCCTGAATGTAGATGAGCGCGAAGGCCGCCGCCGCGAGCACTGCGAAGACGATCAGCCATCCCGTGGTTCCCGATCCCCACACCCGTTCGCCGGATGCGAGCGTGCTGATGGCTGGGAGCAACGCGACCAGGGCCAGACCTTCGACCAGACCGGCCAGCACTGCGGCCAGCAACGCCGGGGCCAGCGCCTCGGGCGCGGAGACCATCCGCTTCATCCGCGGGATGATGTCGATCAGTGGCAGGTTCATCATTTCTCGCCTTCCTCGACCGACTCCCACAGGCGGGCGTAGCCGGGCTCGCCGAGGAGGTCGTCGTGCGTGCCGGTTGCGAGCACGCGCCCTCTGTCCACGAGCACGATCTGATCGACGCCCTCGACCACCTCGGGTCGGTGCGCCACCAGAAGCACTGTCTTGTCGCGGGCCAGATCACTGAGCGCCTGCTGGATCTGGTGCGTGGACTCCGGATCGGTGAGCGCGGTGGCCTCGTCCAGGATGAGGACGGGGGCGTCGACCAGTACGGCACGCGCGATGGCGATGCGCTGCGCCTGACCGCCGGAGAGCCCGCTCGCCGAGCCGTAGACGGTGTCGAAGCCGTCCGGGAGACTTTCGATGTCGTCGAGGATCCGGGCGGCACGGGCGGCTGCGCGGATCTGCTCGTCGGTCGCGTCCGGCCGGCCGAGGGCGATATTGTCGCGGAGCGAGATCGACGGCAGTTGCGGTTCCTGCAACACGAAGCTCACGTGCCGGTAGAGGTGATCGATCTCGGCGATCGGTACGCCGCCGAGGCGGATCTGCCCCGCGCAGGGATCGTCGAAGCGCGCCAGCAGAGTCGCGATGGTCGACTTGCCCGAGCCCGAAGGGCCGATCAGCGCGGTGATCGTGCCCTCGCGGAGGGTGAACGAGACGTCGTCGAGTGCCAGGTCCGCTCCCGGCCCGCCGTACGAGTAGCTGAAGTGGTCGAATTCCACGTCGTGTCCTTCGGGCTGGGCGCGAACACCGTCGTCGTCGAGGGTCGGGGTTTCGAGCAGGTCGGTGAGCCGCCGCGCGGACGCGCCCGCCATCTGCGATGACCACATGGAGTTCATCAGCACCTCGATGCCGTACGGGACCAACAATGCGATGAGCGAGGTGGCGAGCACGTCGGCCGTGGTGACCTCGCCGCGGTGCACCAGCCAGGCGCCGCCGCCGATGTTGATCAGCAGTACCAATGGGACCGCGAGCAGGGAGGTACCCAGCGAACTGACTCGAAGAAGGGGCTTCACCCAGGCGTAGTAGAAGGCCTGGAAATCGCCGGCGGCCTCCTGATAGGCGCTGTGCGCGCGGCCCACCCGTCCGAATGCCTTCACCACCGTGATACCCGTGACGAACTCGACCATCCGTGCCGAGACCACGCTGAGCTTGGCGTCCATCTCAACGGTCTTCTCCGCCATGCCGCGCATTCCCAACGCCATCGCGGCGGCGTACAGGGGAACCGTCGCTATGGCCAGCAGACCCAGCCGCCAATCGATGACGAACGCGTAGGCCATCAACGCCAGGGGCATCACCACGGCCTGGGTGCCGTCGACTGGCTGGTGGGCGATGAGGTGGTGGATGGTTCCGATATCGTCTTGCAGCGATTTCCGCACGCGGCCGGAGTTCGTCGACGTGAACCATGTGAGCGGCACACGCGAGAACCGTTCCACCATCCGCAGGCGGATCGTATGCCCCAGTCGGATGTCCGCGAAGTGGGTGACGCCCAGCGCCACGAAATAGACGGCGAGCCGCAGGGTGAAGGTGACGATCAGGATCTCGATCCAATGGTTCACCTCATCGCCGTCGACGGGTGCCTCCGCACGGGCCGCATCGAGCAGGACCTCGCCGATGTGCACCAGCGCGACGTACGGGACCACTGCGAGCACACCCGAGATCACCGCGAGTCCACGACCGAGGGCCAGTTGCGGGGCCACCGGGCGCATCAGTTCGCGGAGCGCGCGGGAGTCCTCGCGCTGCTGAACCTTCGGATCGGTCGGCGGGTCGTCTGCGGTCTGCACCGGTGGCGCTTCCAGCGTCGTCATATCGCTCCTCACGCATGCGTCTTAGGTTTGCCATACCTATTACTGAAGTCCGTTCAGAATAGGGTCGATGCAGGGTCATGACAAGCCCCCGAGCGGGGCGAAAGTAGAGAGAAGGAGGCACTCACTGGACCGAGATCTGCGAAACAGCAGGATGAGAGGCGGAACGTCGTCGAGTCCCGATCGCGCTCGCGCGTCGAGTGGCAAGTCGCGCGTCGAATAGCAAGAAGACCCGCAGTAACCTGCGGGTCTTCTTCTTGTGGTCCCGGCTGGGATCGAACCAGCGACCTCCCCGGTGTGAACGGGACGCTCTTCCACTGAGCCACGGGACCGTATCGAGTTATGAACGACCTGCGCCGGTCGCACGAGAAAACAGATTACACATCGCGGCCGACGGCACCAAATCCCCCGCTCGAAAGCCGGGAACACTCGCGAGGAACGGCCGCGAGCCCGTCTCCGGGGCGCCAAGAACGCTCCCATCTGCGGAATCACATCCATGTAAGTCGCTGACCTCACGATTTGTCTTGACGACATACGTGCCGCTAGTGTTCTTCTCGCTGGTGAGCAACGCCCACAAGGAAGCTCACCGGTATGCGGATGTAGCGCAGCTGGTAGCGCATCACCTTGCCAAGGTGAGGGTCGCGGGTTCGAATCCCGTCATCCGCTCGGAAAGATCACCTGGTGGCGTGGCCGAGTGGTGAGGCAACGGCCTGCAAAGCCGTGCACACGGGTTCGATTCCCGTCGCCACCTCCACCGAACGCCGGTACCGAGTTCGAGTAACGGCACCAACTCAATAAGACCCGCGCGATTAGCTCAGTGGGAGAGCGCTTCCCTGACACGGAAGAGGTCACAAGTTCAATCCTTGTATCGCGCACCAGATCCGACAGCGAGGCCCGGCGACCGCCGGGCCTCGTCTCGTTGTCCGACCCTCATGCTGTGCTGTGTCCATGACACTGATACTCGTCGCCGCCACACTCGTCGTGGTCGCCGTGGCGATCCTTGTCCGGCAGCCCGCGTCCGGCAGTTCCGATTACCGCCCGCGCGATGCCCGACGCTCCGACGGCGACGACCGACGCCCGCTTCGCCGCCCCCGGCCCGCTCAGGACGCACTGGCTCGGCGACTCACGACGCACACCGAGCGTCTCCGCGAGTCGCGCCGAATCCGCAAGCAGCAGTACAACGACGCCGCCCGGGCCGCCGCGGATGCGGGCGGCCCGGACCCGTGCGGCGAGACGGTGTTCGGCGAGACAGCCCGCGACGGAACGGTGTCCGGCCACCTGGCGCTGGCGCTGGACACCTGGAGAGGTCGTGACTTCACCCTGCGCGCCCGAGCGGTCGGCTTGGGTTGGCTCCCTTTCGTCGAACCGCCCGAGCACGTGGAGACCGCTGAGATCGCCGACATGCGACTGCGCCGGCGCTACCGACCGGACTCCGAAGACCAGGCCGCGCTACGGCTGATGCAGGCGGACGAGAACGGCCGGCTGGCGGTGCTCACCGCCGTCGTGGCGGCGCGGCTGCACCAGAACCCGGCATGGCACGACGATCTGCTGGATCGATACCAGGCCCGCATCGACCTCGACGCCGAGGTTCGGACGGTCGCCGAGTCGGCCGCCGCGATTCGCAGGGCGCGCCGAATCCTCGGTTCGCAGCCCCTCGGCCCCCGCGCATCCGATCCGGAGATCGTCAACGCCTACATCGACAAGTCGAGCGGCCTGGACCAGCGCGCCGACGCCCTCACGGATCGAGTCCTGGCGTTCCTGACGTACGCCGAGGGCGTCGACCGCGCCAGAGAACAGCTCGACCGACGTGCCTGGCTCGACGCCACTGCCCCGATCGACGAATTCGAGTCCCGGGTCGACGTCGCATTCGACCGGAGCGTCGCCGACCATCTCCGTCAGCGAGCCGCCGACGTACCGCATTCGCCGCGAGCGACCTCGGAGCGTCCGAGGCGGAGCGGCTGATCTGGCGGAGTCCACGGTCCGACGGGGACCCCGGTTTGCAAATGTCGCCGCCGTACCGCTAGTGTTTGTTCTCGCCGGTGAGCGACAGCGTCCACAAGACGAGTTCACCGGCATGCGGATGTAGCGCAGCTGGTAGCGCATCACCTTGCCAAGGTGAGGGTCGCGGGTTCGAATCCCGTCATCCGCTCGGAAAGATCACCTGGTGGCGTGGCCGAGTGGTGAGGCAACGGCCTGCAAAGCCGTGCACACGGGTTCGATTCCCGTCGCCACCTCCACCGAACACCGGTACCGAGTTCGAGTAACGGCACCAACTCAATAAGACCCGCGCGATTAGCTCAGTGGGAGAGCGCTTCCCTGACACGGAAGAGGTCACAAGTTCAATCCTTGTATCGCGCACCACGCAGACGAAGCCCGCCGGATCCCGGCGGGCTTCGTCGTTCCCGGTTCTGGCAGGATTGACGGCGTTCCGCTTCGGCCGGACCGCCCCTCGAACCCCACTGCAAAGGACCGGACTCCAGTGCCCAGCCTCGCGATGCTGTTCCAGAGCCGACTCGATCCCGCACTCTCCGCCGAGCGCCTCGCCGCACAGATGCTCAGCGACTTCCCGGACCTGGACGCCGATCTGCTGAGCGTCGGCGACGCTGCTGCCGGGTCGGGGGCGGCCGACGACGCCGACTCGCCCCTGTCGTTGTCGTACGGCGACCGGCAGATCTTCCTGATGGGGATCGCCGCACCGGTGGGCGACGACCTCCCCGAGATCGCCCAGTACAGCCGGCTGTGGCCCGATCACACTCCGGCGCCCGCCGCCTACTCGGCGCACACCATCGTCACCGTCGTCCGGCCGGGGCATGAGACGAACCATGTCGAGGCGATCGCCGATGCGGTCCTGCTGTCGAAGGTCATCGCTGCCGCGGTGGCGCTGTCGGAGTCGATCGTCGCCGTGTACTTCGGCAGCGCGAATCACGTGATCCTGCCTCCACTGTTCCGCGACCTGGCCATCGAGACGCTCCCCGATCCGATGCTCCCGGCGTGGGTGGCCCTGAACGTCGCGCCGCGACCCGACGGCATCATGACCGGACATACGCGCGGACTCGACATGCTCGGGCTGCCCGACGTCGAGATCGTGCAGTCGCACGAGTCCGCCGAGGACACCTTCGGCCGCATCGTCAACACCGCGATCTACCTTCTCGAGAACGGCCCGGTGATCGGCGACGGCGACACGCTGGGCGCCACGGAGGCCGCCGAGATCGTCGCGCACCACGCGCCGTCGCAGGTCGACGCGGACAAGACCGTCCTGTCGCTGGAGTTCGTCGGAGAGGACTTCCCGGAACCCGAACTCGCCGACGAGCCGCCGCAGCCGAGGAAGCGGCGCTGGTTCGGACGTAAGTAGCACCGCCGCATGTAACACCACCGCAAGTAGCACCACCGCGACGCGGGAACTGTCCGATGCGCCCACTATGGTGTGCACATGAATCTGCGATCCCTCACCGATCTGCGTCCCGGGCAGCGCTTGTCGGGCCGCTGGCGCGAGCCGGTCCACCTCGTCGCGGTGATCCCGAGCGGAGATTCGGCGGCCACGGTGGTCGTCCGCGACGACCGACTGGGCGTCCGCGAGGAGATGCTGTTCGCCGACGACATCGCTGACATCGTCGTCGAGGACGATTTCGAGCGCTCGTGGACCTTCGACGCCGACCCGCGGACGTTCCGCCTCGCGACGGAGGCGCTGCGCATCGCGATGACCGGCGCCCACGACCCGATGGCGGCGGTCGGAACCAGCGATATCTCTCCCCTGCCGCACCAGATCCGCGCGGTGTACGGGGAACTGCTGCCGCGCACTCCCCTGCGCTTCCTGCTGGCCGACGATCCCGGCGCGGGCAAGACGGTGATGGCGGGGCTGTACGCCAAGGAACTGCTGCTCCGGGGCGATCTCGCGCGGCTGCTGATCGTCGCGCCGGGCGGGCTGGTGGAACAGTGGCAGGACGAACTGTCGGAGAAGTTCGGCCTCACAGCCACACTCCTGACCCGGGATCTGATCAACGCCAGCCCCAACGGCGACCCGTTCCCGGCCCACCCGTTCATGATCGCCCGCATGGATCAGCTCGCCCGCGACCCCGACCTGATCGGTCACCTCGAGGCGAGCGAGTGGGATCTGGTGGTGGTCGACGAGGCGCATCGCATGTCCGCGTCATGGCAGGGCTGGGACGGCGAGGTCCGGGAGACCGAGCGGTTCAAGCTCGGCCGCGTCCTCGGCGGCGTGGCACGCAACCTGCTTCTGATGACGGCGACGCCGCACGCCGGCAACGACGACAACTTCCAACTGTTCCTCTCCCTTCTCGACGAGGACCGATTCGCCGGCCGCCCGCAGTCGGATGCGGTCGCCGACACCTCCGGCCTCATGCGACGGATGGTCAAGGAGGAACTGCTCACCTTCGAGGGCAGGCCGCTGTTCCCCGAACGGATCGCCGAAACCGTTCCCTACGAGCTCTCCGACGGGGAGGCGGAGCTGTACGAGGCCGTCACACAGTACGTGCGCGTGGAGATGAACCGTGCGGAGAGTTCGCCCGACTCCCCCAAACGCCGCACCGTCGGGTTCGCGCTCACCGTCCTCCAGCGCCGGCTCGCGTCGAGCACACACGCGGTGCTGCGAAGTCTGCAGCGTCGCCGCGATCGGCTCGCCTCGCGTCGTGCCGACCTGATCGCCGGCCGGATCCCCGTCGACGATCGGATGCCGCTGCCGCCCGCCGACGCCTTCGACGATCCCGACGAATACAGCGCCGAGGAGTACGAACGCATCGAGGAGGAAGTGGTCGACGCGGCGACCGCCGCACGCACCGTCGCCGAACTCGACACCGAGATCGCGATCCTGGAAGACCTCGTGGCGCTGGCGACCCGTGTGCGCGACCGCGGCATCGACCGGAAGTGGTCGGAGCTGCGTTCACTGCTGACCGATCGAGAACTGTTGCGCGGCAAGGACGGTCGTCCGCGCAAGCTCATCGTGTTCACCGAGCACAAGGACACGCTCGACTACCTCACCGCGCAGATCCGCAATGTGCTCGGTTCCGACGACGCGGTGCTGACGATTCACGGCGGCACGCGGCGCGGCGAGCGCGTCGCGATCCGGGAGCAGTTCACCAACGAGCCGTCGCGGCTGGTGCTGGTGGCCACCGACGCTGCCGGCGAGGGGCTCAATCTGCAGGCCGCGCACCTGATGGTCAACTACGACCTCCCGTGGAATCCGAACCGACTCGAGCAGCGCTTCGGCCGCATTCACCGCATCGGGCAGAAGAACGTGTGCCGCCTGTGGAACATCGTGGCCGCCCAGACTCGCGAAGGTCAGGTCTACACGCGTCTGCTCGAGAAGATGGAGCAGCAGCGTTCGGCCTACGGCGGCAAGCTGTTCGACGTTCTCGGCGACGAAGCGTTCGCCGGCCGGCCGCTGCGCGACCTGCTGTGGGATGCGGTGCTCTACGGCGACGATCCCGCGCGGATCGACGAGATCGAGCGCATTGTCGACGCCGAGGTGGCTTCCGGCTGCGACACGCTCGTCACCGAGCGCGCACTCGCCCGCGAGACGCTCGATCCGCTCGAGATGGCGCGTCTGCGCCGCGAGATGGACGAGGCGACCGCGCGCAGGTTGCAGCCGCACTACATCGCGCAGTTCTTCACCGATGCGTTCACCGCGCTCGGCGGTCGGCTGTCGAAGCGGGAGCGCCACCGGTTCCAGATCTCGAATGTTCCGGCGCCGCTGCGTCATCGAGACATTCGCCGGGAGCACGCGGGGCGGCCGGTGACGAGGGCGTACGAGCGCGTCACGTTCGAGCCGTCGGCGGTGTCGTCGGGCGACGTACGCGCCGACCTCCTGGCACCCGGGCACCCGCTGCTCGACGCCGTGATCGACTCCGTCCTGGACGGGAGTGCCGACGTCCTCGCCGCGGGCGCCACACTGCTCGACCCGACCGATCCCGGCGCCGCCCCGCGCGCGATCTTCGCCCTGACCTCCGAGATCGTCGACGGCTCCGGGACCGTGGTCAGCAAGAGATTCGCGTTCGTCTCGATCGACGCCGACGGGTCCGTCGCCGATGCCGGTCCGGCGCCGCATCTCGACCTGCAGCCGATCCCGGAGGACGCGCCGATCCGCGGGCTCGACTCGTTCGTCGGCCGTGCGCTGACGGACCAGGCGCTGTCGTGGGCCGCGTCCACCGCGGTGCCCCGTCACCTGAGCGAGGTCCGCGACCGCGTTGTCCCCGACGTCGAGCGGACCGAGAGAGCGGTGCGCGCACGGCTGATCGAGCAGATCAACTACCTGGACTCCGAAGTCGCACGCCGACGTGAGGAATCGGCGGCCGGCAAGACCACACGCGGGCGGCGCCTCAGCCCGGAACGGCTCGAGCGGCGGGCGCGGGAGTTGGAGGCCAGGCTCGGGCGCCGCCTGCGCGAGCTCGCCGACGAGCGTGTCCTCACCGCGCGCCCGCCGAGGCTGGAGACCGCGGTTCTCGTGGTCCCCGCCGGGATGCTCGGCAAGTCGGTGGGCCGACACGCCGCCGACACCAAGGCCACCGACCGGCGGGCCGTCGACGCGGTGCTGCGTGCCGAGTGCGCCCTAGGCCGCATGCCCGAGGAGATGCCGCACAACAACCCCGGATACGACGTCCTCTCCGTTCCGGCTCCGGCTGCGGACGGTGGTCGTGCGCCGTCGGTGTACATCGAGGTCAAGGGCCGGGTCGCCGGCGCCGACACCTTCTTCGTCTCCTACAACCAGGTGCTCCAGGGCAAGAACACCGGCGAGAACCACCGGCTCGCGATGGTCTCGGTGAGCCCCGACGGCCCCGATCACGACGAGGTCCGCTACCTCACCGACTACTTCCGCGACGTCGACCTCGCGAACACCGACGTGAGCGGAGTCGAACTCAACTGGCACAAGGCCTGGAAGAAGGCACTCCCGCCGCATTGACGGCTCGCGGTGTCAGAACGGCGGGGCGCCGGCGTCGTGGGCGATGGCTTCGCGAGCCCGGCGGTTCGCCGCTCGCTTCTGCATGCGGTACCGGTGCTTGGCCTGCAACCGTGTCAGCGAGCGTTCGGGTTCGTCACCGGCGTGTCGTGCTTCTCGGCGTGTCGGAGAGCCGTGTCCGCACTGAAGGTGGCCCAGTTCGGGAAGGAGCCACATGTTCAGTGCCTGCTGCCGGACGGTGATCCCCTCCGGTGAGGTGACTTCTGTCCAGACGACGCCGGCGGCGTCCACGATCTGATCGTCGACCCACCCGTTCGCGTGGGTCTTCAACCCATGATGGAATCGGCATTTCGCATTGAGATTGCAGATGCAGGTGACGCCGCCCGCCGATGGATCCGCGTGGTCGTACTCGCATACGTGGTCAAGGTCGCACTTCCACGCGGGCCGGGCGCAACCCGGCCACGAGCAGGTGCCGAACAGCCCGCGGACGGCGGTGTCCAGCGCCGCGGACGGACGGTATCCGCTGTCGGGCCGACTCGCCTGCGCGATGACGTCGTCGAGGTTCAGCTCGCGACGCACAGCGTCGGGCCGTGACGCCATCTCACGAATGTGTGTCGCCGAGATCGGTCCGTGGCCGTCCAGATGCGCCGCAGTCTGCGACGTCCCCTCGAGCACTTCTTTCCGAAGCACCACGTGCAGGACGATCCGGGCGCACCGCGACGCGATGTCGGCCGGCGCGAGTCGAGCAGTGCAGTCCTCTCGACCGCACTCGCATACGAAGTCCGTGCCGTTGATGCGCGCCATGGCCGCATCACTGCGCCGGGCGCCCTTGGTACGTGGGTCGTTGGGGCAGACGCCGGCGATCACCGCATCGAGTACATCCTTGGCGATCGCCACGTCCTCGGCCGACGCGGTGACGATGAGTTCCGAGGCGGTGTCGGTCAGCGGGTTCACCTGCACGCGCTTGGCCGCTCGCACCTCCTCCCTGGTCAAGGTCACCGCGTCGGGATCGTGCTCGGCGACGATCGCCCCGAGAATCGTCTCCACACGCGCCGCCGAGAGACCGCCCACTTCGCGCAGTCTCGCGGCCGCTTCCGCGTCGATGAAGGCCAGGATGTCCGCATCGTCGACGAGGGCCGTCTGCTCCACCGCGCGCCGGAAACTCGCCGAGTTGATCAGTCCGTCGCGCAACATCCGTCCGAGGGCCGGGATCCGCTCCATGCAGGCCACGGCGGATTCGACGAACCGCTCTGCCGTGTAGTGCTGCACACCCGCGGCGACCGCATACGACGCCGCGACTTGGCACAGTGGGTCGTAGAGCCGGGTGTAGGCGTCCGCCGACGGATCGGACTCCAACTCGGATTGCTTCGCCATGAGCAGCGAGTACAGCGCCTCGTACCGATGCCACAGCACCAGCCCCTGGTAGCAGTCCGCTCGCGCCGCGAACCCGAGCAGTGCCGCTCGATCGCTTCGTGACCCAGACACCTCGGATGCAACGGTGGGCGAGTTCTCGACGTCCGGACGTTCGATCCGGATGACGATCGCGTCGTCGGCCACCGTCACAGACGAAGCCCTACGCTCTCTCACCTGCACTTTCATCTCCAACCCCCTGATCGTCGAACTTACGTTCGATGATACTCGAGAGGTCCGACATTCTCAGGCGAGTCACACCGATTGCGATACACACTGCCGTGTGCGCTATGTTGAAACGTTCTCGTCCGCCATGCGCTTCACCAAGGGGTACACGTGTCCAGCGATGCACACAGTAATGTTCAGCGACGCAAGTTGATCGAGGTCAGCATCCCGCTGCAGAAGGTCAACGAGGAGTCCGCTCGCGAGAAGTCGATCCGCCACGGACATCCGTCGACACTGCATCTGTGGTGGGCGCGCCGGCCACTGGCCGCGGCACGCGCTGTGCTGTTCTCTCAACTGGTGGACGACCCCGCGTCGCGCCCAGACCTGTACCCCACCGAGGCGGAGCAGATCGCGGAGCGAAAGCGACTCTTCGAGTTGATCGAGCGACTCGTGGTGTGGGAGAACTCGAACGACGAGCAACTGCTCGCCGAAGCTCATCGCAAGATCATGGAGTCGACCGACGGCAATCCCCCACCGATCCTCGACCCGTTCGCCGGCGGCGGAACCATTCCCCTTGAAGCGCAACGACTCGGACTCGAAGCTCACGCGTCAGACCTGAACCCCGTCGCCGTGCTCATCAACAAGGCGCTGATCGAGATTCCGCCGAAGTTCGCCGGACAGCCGCCCGTGTGGCCCGGAGCCGCCGACGAGACCATCCAGGACTGGCCCCGCGCCACAGGTCTCGCCGAAGACGTCCGCCGCTACGGACAGTGGATGCGCGACGAAGCCCAGAAGCGCATCGGCCATCTGTATCCGAAGGCACCCCTGCCCGACGGTACCGAGGCAACCGTGATCGCGTGGATCTGGGCGCGGACCGTGACGTGCCCGAATCCCGAGTGCCGGATAGCGATGCCCCTCGTCAGGTCGTGGTGGCTCGGCAAGAAGAAGGGCAAGGAGGCGTACGTGGTCCCCGTGATCGAAGGCAAGACCGTGCGGTACGAGATCGGTCACGATCCGACGAAGGAGACGGACGGGACCGTCGGCAGGACCGGCGCGACCTGCATTCGGTGTGGGACCGCGGTCGAACTCAAGTACATCCGCTCGGAGGGTCGCGCGGGGCGGATGGGTGAACAGTTGATGGCGACGGTCGCGGAGGGTGACCGGCGACGGGTGTATCTCGCGCCAGCCTCGGGCTTTCATCGCTGAATTCGCCTGACCTGCCGTTTTCATGAAGAAAGGTGCTCTGAGCTGCAATAATTGTTGTTGCGAAACGACAATCACAAGCAGGGCAAGGAGCACCTTTCTGGTGAA
>NZ_BAAARB010000011.1:0-132443 GCF_039531975.1 Gordonia cholesterolivorans
CCGCGGCATCGATCAGTGCGAGTAGTTCGGCGGGCCGCTCCGGCAGCGCACCGGTGGCAACGACAGTCGCGATCGAATCGGTGATCGGACCGCTCATCACTGCCACCTCCCCCGAGTGTTTCAGCTGGTCAAACCATGTTTTCTTGACCTACCAGAACTCTACCAACGGGGTATGACAGAACACATTAGGGAATCGATCATATGTGCCAATCTGCTTCAGCCAGTCCCCACCCTCACCGGTCCTCAGCGGCGCCCGACAGCGTCTCCGGCAGGCCCGCCAGCGAGAACAGTTCGGGCTCGAAGAAGGCACCGACGTGCGCCACCCGACCGTCGACGATCGTCAGGACATCGAGTTGGAAACGACGCCAGACGTCGCCGTCGCGCATGAACATCCCGGCCGCCGGCAACCCGTTGCAGGACGTCTTGATCATCCTGATGTCGCCGGCTTCCTTGGCCGGGCACTGGCTGAGGGTGAGCACTCCGATGTTCTCGGCGCCGAGATACCAGCCCGGGAACGGCGGCATCTCCCACACCGCATCGGCGGCGAGCACGTCCACCACGCCGGGGATGTCGTGCCGCTCGAAAGCAGCGCAGAACTCGTCCCACACCTGCCGCTCGTGGTCGGACAGCTCTGCGACGCGCCGGCCCTCGAGCCGGGTGCCCTCGCCGACCGCCCTGCGTGCGCGCGACAACGCGCTGTTGGCCGCCGCGACTGTCATGTCGAGTGCTTCGGCGGTCTCGGCCGCACTGAACGCGAGCACGTCGCGCAGAATCAACGCCGCACGCTGACGCGCCGGAAGCTCCTGCATGGCGGCGACCATCGCCAGCCCCACCGACTCCCGCGCCGTCACCGTCGACGCGGGATCGCCCAGCGCGCCGTCCGGCAGCGGCTGCAGCCACGGGATCTCATGGTTCGGGATCACCGGTTCACGGGGATCGGAGGCCTCGGTGCCCAACCCGCTCGGCAGAGGCCTCCGCGCCCGGCTCTCCAGGGCGTTGAGACAGGTGTTAGTCGCGATCCGATACATCCACGTGCGGACCGACGACCGTCCTTCGAAGCTGTGAAAGGCCTGCCACGCACGCAGATACACGTCCTGCAGCACATCTTCGGCGTCGGTGGCCGATCCCAGCATGTGATAGCAGTGCACGAGAAGCTCGGCGCGCAGGGCGCTGGTGGCCGCTTCGAAGTCACGGTCGTCGGTCATCGCCTCGTCAACTCCTCCGCCGCTCCTGGGCGGCCACTGATGTACCGGTCGTCACTGCGCCTGCTGCTGCGCGGCGTACGCCTCGGGTCCGGTCTCCACCGCGGCCGGATCCATCCACATGATCTCCCAGCCGTGGCCGTCGAGATCGTAGAACGAGCTTCCGTACATGAACCCGTGGTCTTCCACGTCCCCGGCCGTCGCACCGGCTTCCAGGGCCTTGCTCACGATGCCGTCCACCTCCTCACGGCTCTCCGCGCTCAGGCACAGGATCGCGCCGCTGGTGGTCGTGGCGTCGATGATCTGCTTGGTGGGCACGAAACTCTGGTAGAAGTCGCGGCGCAGCAGCATCGCGACGATGGTCTCGCCCAGCACCATCGCGGCGGCGTTCTCATCGGTGAAGCGGTCGTCGAACGTGTATCCCATCTTCCCGAAGAACTCCCGGGACGCGTCCAGGTCGGCGACGGGCAAGTTCACGAAGATCATCTTGTGCATCGGGGTCTCCTTGCAGTCTGCGGCGTCCCTCTCGGAGGCCGTCATAGAGATAGACAGCCCGGCCCGGCAGAACTGATCGGTCGACGCGAGATCTATTTCCGCGAAGAGCTCACAGATCCCGGATCGCGGGGGCGTCCGGGACGGTCAGCACCTCGATCGGATCGCCCGCGGTGATCGTTCCTCGCTCGACGACGCGCAGGTAGGGCCCCACGCGGCGGGCCTGAGCGAATCGTTTCACCCACCCGCGGCCGTCTTCGCCCATCCATCGTGCGAACGTCTGACAGGGGATCCGCGGCGACGTGACCTCGACGATCACCTTCTCGCCGATACGCCATCGCTCACCGATCCGCGCACCGTTCACATCGATTCCGACCGTCCGCAGGTTCTCCCCGAAGAAGCCGGGCGGAATCTCCCGGCCGAGCTCGGCCGCCCAGTAGTCGGCGTCCTCCTGCGCATAGACGTACAGCGCCTTGTCTGGGCCGCCGTGATGCTTGCGATCGGCCTGCACATCGGCGAACGCCCCGTATTCGCCGATCCGGACCGGCCCGCTGACCGGCCGCTTGTCGATGGCCGTGGTCCCCACACTGCCTGGATCGGGATGCAGGGCTGCTACGACGCAGATCGCGGTGACTTCGGCCATGCGGTCAGCCTACGGCGAGGATCTCCCGGGGATCGAAGGTGACGTTCACACGAGTGATGAGACCGGCCTCGACATGCGTCCAGTTCACGACCGCGGTCGGAGGCGCCCCGGCCATGCCGAGATCGAACCAGGTGATGACGTCGGTGTCGTCGGCGAGCCGTTTGCGGATCTCGAGGCTGTCGGTCCCGGCCGCCATGCCGTTCAGCCCCTGCAGGAACTCATCGGGTCCGGATGCCGTGCCGAGAACTCCGACGAACTCGCAGTCGTCCGCCAGATGAGGCCGCAGGTCGGAGAAGTCCTTGCGCCGCCAGCAGTCGACGTAGAGTTCCGCGATCTGGAGCGGAGTGCGTGCGGGGACGGCAGATGATGTATCAGTCATGTCTTCACTGTCCGCCCGCATACGGGTATACGTCCAACAGCTGGTACTTCTGCGAACTAGAATCACTGATTATGGAGCTGCACCAGCTGCGATATCTCGTCGCGGTCGCCGACCACGGCTCGTTCACCGCCGCCGCCGAGGAGTTGCTGGTCAGCCAATCGGGAGTCAGCGCCCAGGTCGCAAAGCTGGAGAAGGAACTCGGGCATCGCCTTCTCGACCGCTCCGGCCGGACCGTCGTCCCGACCGCGGAAGGCGATGAGATCCTGGTCCACGCGCGCGCAGTCGCGCGGGCAGTCCAGGCGGTCCGGACCACCGCTGACGAGCTCACCGGTCTCGTCCGCGGGCACGTTCGGCTGGGCACCGTGATCGGCTGCACCATCCCCGGCTACCTGCGTGGGTTCGCCGACTTCCGGAGTGGCCACCCCGACGTCTCGGTCACCGTCACCGAGGACAACTCCGACCGGCTGATCGCCGATCTGGAACGCGGCCGGCTCGACGTCGCGGTGGTGGCGCACGCCGCACCGCTGCCGGCCGCCCTCGGACCTCGCACCCTGATTCGCGAGCCGTTGGCGGCCGTGGTTCCGAACCGTCATCCGTGGGCCGACTACGACCGTGTCCCGCTGTCGGAACTCGCCGACGTCACCGTGCTCTCGCTCCCCGAGGGCACCGGTGTCCGGGCGGCCCTCGCCGAGACCGCCGCAGCCGAGCAGGTGCCCATCGTTCCGGCCGTGGCAGCGCATTCGCCCGCCGCGGTGCTGGCGCTCGCCGAACTCGGCAGCGGCGTCGGACTGCTCACCGCGTCGATGGCCGCCGGCCATCCGGGGGCGGTCGCGATCCCGGTGGCGCGCTCGCGGCGGACGTCGCTCTCGCTGGCCCGCCGACCGGACCCCTCCGCGGCAGCCCGGGCCATGACTGCAGCGCTCGTCCGCCGGCTCACCCCCGCGCAGTGATCTCCGGCCCGGCGGTCAGCGGATCGTAGTCGCGAACGACCCCGCGGCCAGAACGGTGCAGCCGAACACGACGATCGCCATCGGCGTCGCGCTGGCCTCCCCACCGATACCGACCAGAGGCGAGACGATCGCACCGACTGTGAACTGAAGGGACCCGAGGACCGCGGAGCCGGTGCCCGCGCGCTCCCGGACCTCGCCGAGTGCCAACGCGGTCGCGTTGCCGGCAGTGAAACCGAAACTCGAGGTGAGGCAGAACATCAGTACCAGCAGCAGCCAGTGGACGCCGGGCACGGCCAGTGCGACGACCAGCATCGCGACGCCCACAGCCGAGAGCACGGCCACTCCCGAGGCGAGCAGGGCGTGCGGGCGGAACCGCCCGAGAAGCCGGTTGTTGGTCCAGCCCGCGATACCGATGCCCACCGCGTTCACGGCGAACAGCACCGAGTACATCCCGGGCGAGAATCCCATCACCTCTTGGATCACGAACGGCGAGGCCGAGATGTACGCGAACATCGCACCGAACCCGATGCCGAAGGTCAACGTGTAGCCGAGGTAAGGGCGGTTGCCGAGAACCGCCCCGATGCCGCAGCCGATCGCCCGCGGCTCGATCGGATGCCTGCGCGGCGCGGGCAGCGTCTCGGGGACGAAGGCGACGACGGCCATGAGCATCACCGCCGCCAGGCCGGCGAGGACGAAGAACACACCGCGCCACCCGATCGGCCCCACGAGCGCTCCGCCGAGCAGCGGCGCGACCACCGGCGCCGCACTGGTGATGATCATCATCACGCTGAACAGTTTCGCCGAGCGGTCCCCCGAGGTCCGGTCCGCGATCACCGCACGAGCGACCACGACACCGATCCCGCCGGTGACTCCTTGCAAGAAGCGGCAGGCGATGAGGACGATGATCGACGGTGCGAGTGCGCACCCGAGCCCCGCGACGGCCAGCAGAACGGTACCGACGATCAGCGGCCTGCGGCGTCCGAGTCCGTCCGAGAGCGGTCCCACCAGCAATTGCCCCGCCGCCAGACCGAGCATGAAGGCGGTGAGCGTGAGCTGAACCGACGACGGCGACGCCTGAAGATCGTCCGCCACCCGCGGGAGTCCGGGCAGATACATGTCCGTCGCGAGCGGAGCGATGGCCGACAGCAGGGCGAGGCTGAGCAGCATCGCCAGACCGATGCCGCTGCCGGGAGCGCTCGCACCGTCGAGGCGGGACGTCCGGTCAGACGTATCCGATGACATGAGTCGAAGCTACCGGCCACCGCCGGTGATGCCGGATCCGCCGCCGCGGGCCGGTAACCTGCGGGCGTGGACTTCTCCCTGCTGCGACGTGCCCCCGACGTCGAAGGCCCCGGTCTCGTCGCAGCCGATGCCGCCGACCGGTTGATCCTGGACGAGGCGGCCGATCTGCTCGCGGCCGCACCGGACGGCACGGTGGCGGTGATCGACGACGCCTACGGCGCCCTCGCACTCGGCGCGGTCGACACGGGGGCGACCGACGTCCGCAGTCATCAGGACCTGATCACCGGCGAACGCGCTCTGCAGCGCAACGCCGAGGCGATGGGTGCGGGTGCGGACATCCGCCGTCTGCCCTCTGTCGCCGACGCCGTCGCCGGCGCCCGGGTGGTGCTGGCACGACTGCCCCGCGGCCTCGACCGGCTCGCCGAGGTGGCTGCGCTGATCGCCGCCCACGCCGACGCGGACGTGACCGTGGTGGCCGGCGGCCGGATCAAGCACATGTCGGTCGCGATGAACGACGTGCTCGGCGAGTTCTTCGATCGCGTCGACGTCAGCCACGCCCGGCAGAAGTCGCGAGTTCTGTTCGCCCGCCGACCGCGCGCCCGGCTCGCCGACGAACGAGCCCGTTCGTGGCCGCAGACCCGGCGGGACGGCGACCTCGGTCTCACCGTCGCGGCCCACGGCGGCGTGTTCGCCGGAGCCCGCGTGGACGTCGGCACTCGATTCCTGCTCTCGGTACTCGACGGCGCACGACCCGATGCGGCCACCGCGGTCGACCTCGCCTGCGGCAACGGCGTGGTCGGCGCCGCGCTCGCGCGGTCGCGGCCCGGTCTCACCGTTCTCGCGACCGATCGGTCGGCCGCCGCGGTGGCGAGCGCACGAGCGACGGCCGAAGCGAACGGTCTCGCCGACCGCGTCCTCGCGGTTCAGGCCGACGGTCTGGAGACGACCCCGGACGGGACCGAGGAATTCGTGGTGCTGAATCCGCCGTTCCACAGCGACGCCGCTCTCTCGACGGGTATCGCCCACTACCTCTTCGCGGAGGCCGCCCGCGCCCTGCGGTCCGGTGGCGAGCTGTGGTGCGTGTGGAACTCGCACCTGCGCTACCGCCGGTCACTCGAGCAGATCGTCGGCCCCACCAGGCAGATCGCGCGGAATCCGAAGTTCACCGTCACCGCGTCGGTAGCGCGCTGACCCGCCCGATTCAGCGCGGAAGGATTCCGTCGAGCACGATCGACAGGTACTGGTCGGCGATCTGCTCGACGGTCTTGGCACCCCCCGGCCGGTACCAGCGCACCGCCACCCAGACCGTGTCGCGGATGAACCGATAGACGAGTTCGACGTCGAGGTCTTCGCGGAAGTCACCTTCCTCGACGCCACGCCGCAGGACCGCCGCCCACAGGGCACGGAACTCCACGTTCCGTTCGGCGATGTAGTCGAACCGCTCCTGCCCGATCAGTTGCCGGGATTCGTTCTGGTAGATCGCCACGGCGGTGTGCTGGGAGTCGATGGCCTCGAAGGACACGATCACGAGCCGACGGATAGTATCTGTCGCGGACAGCCCGGCTTCGGTGATCTCCCGATAGCGTGCGAACAACGCGTCGAGGAAGCTCCGGAGCAACTCGTCGACGATCGACTCCTTGGAGTCGAAATGGTGGTACAAGCTGCCGGACAGGATGCCTGCGGCGTCGGCGATGTCACGGACCGTCGTCGAGCGGAGCCCGCGTTCAGCGAAGAGCTGACCGGCGATCCCGAGCAGTTCATCGCGGCGGGTGGGTCCGGTCGCGGTTGTCTTCGACGCCAACGTGCCTCCTCGTACGACTTCTCCCACCCTAGCAAGTGCTTGCTTGGCTGGGGAACGTCGCCGGGATACGGCCGCGCGCGAACACGCTGCGCGCGCGGCCGCCGGCTCAGCGCTTCTTGTTCGACTTCTTGATCGCGCGACGGTTGAGGAACCGCCACACCTTCATCTGCATCGCGGTCATCCGCGCGTCCCGCTTGGTGAACGGCGGCGTCATGACCTCGGCGAAGGAGATCGGCAGCGACGACACGGTGACGGCGCGGGCATGACTGAACGTGTTGAACCCGAACTCACCGTGGTAGTTGCCCATGCCCGACCGTCCGACGCCGCCGAACGGCAGCCCCTGGGAGAGCATGTGCAGTCCGAAGTCGTTGCCGGAGATGGAACCGCTGCGGGTGTTGTCGGCGACCGTCCGCAGATTCGCGTTGTCGTCCCCGGCCCAGTAGAGGGTCAGCGGGTGACCCGCCGAGTTGATCTTGTCGATCGCCTCCGACAGTTCGCGGTACGGGTAGACGGTCAAGACCGGGCCGAAGACCTCGTCGTCCTCGATCTTCATTCCGGGCTTCACTCCGGTCAGCAGAGTCGGCGGAATCTTGCGCTCCTGTGCGTTCGGCAGTTCCTCGCCGACGGGCAGCACCTGCCGCTTGGTGGCGCCGAGGCTGACCGCGTCGTCGATGAGGCCGACGATCCGCTGGTAGTTCTTCTCGTTGATGGTGGAGGTGTAGTCGCCGTTCCCGACGATCGTCGGGAAGTTCGCCGTCCACCGCGCGATCACCTTGTCGGTGAACTCGCCCACCTTGTCCTCGGGTACGAAGACGTAATCGGGACACAGGCACACCTGGCCGCCGTTGATCATGCGGGCGTCGGCCAGGAAGTGCGCCGCCTTGGTGATGTCGGTGCCGCGGTCGACGATCGCCGGATTCTTGCCGCCGAGCTCAAGAGTGACCGGAACGAGGTTCTTCGCGGCCTCCTGCGCCACCGACGAACCGACCTCCGGCGAACCGGTGAAGAACATGTGGTCGACCTTCAGCTTCGCGAAGTCCGAACCGCCGCCGTGCTTGCTGGTGATGACCGCGAGCTCCTCGATCGAGAAGTAGTCGGGGGCCACCCGGGCGATGACGTCGGTGGTCTTCGCGGTGATCGACGACGGCCTCATGAGGACGCGGTTGCCCGCGGCGAACGCGGACGCGGCGGGCACGATCGTCAGCTGCAGCGGGAAGTTCCACGGCCCCATGATCGCGACGACACCCAGCGGGTCGCGGCGCAGCCGCTGGGTGAATCCGACCATCCCGGCCACCCTCGCCACGTTGGTCTCGCGCATCCACTTCTCGGCACTGCGGCGCTGGTGCGCGAGGTCGATCATGCAGCCGGCCACGTCGGCCGCGATCGAGAGATCTGCGGGCCGGGACCCGAAGTCCTCGGTCAGGGCCGCGGTGATCTCGTCGGCGTGGTCGAGCAGCAATTGGCCCAGGCGATTGATCCGGTCGATGCGCGTCTTCGCATCCGGAATGCCGTCGCGCAGGAATGCGGCCTTCTGGATGTCGACCAGTTCTTCCATGGTGTGCGCCTCGGACGACACCTTGTCTCCCGCACGCACTGCCACATCTGCCGGCTTGGTCATTCCACTCTCCACTCGTGAGTCACTGACGTTCTGTGAGACAAATTCTCGTAGTCATCCCAAGTGTAGCCACCGGGTGGCGCGAATCACAGGGCGGGCGGTACGGCGCCGGTCAGCGGTACATCCTGGCGAACTCGCCGTCCGCGGCGAGGAGTTCATCGACTGTCCCGGCCTCTGCGACACGGCCGTCCACGAGCACAGCGACGACGTCGGCGATCGCGAGAGTCGACATGCGGTGGGTCACCACGATGGTCGTGGTGTGTTCACGCAGCGCTGAGACGCCCTCCTGGATCAGGACCTCCGACCGCGGGTCGGCCGAACTCGTCGCCTCGTCGAGGATCAGAATGCGCGGGCGTGCGGCGAGCGCCCGGGCCACCGTCACGAACTGCTTCTCCCCGGAGCTGAGACTCTCGTGGTCTCCCGACACCTCGGTGTCCAGGCCGTTCGGCAGAGCACCGACGAGCCGTTCCATCACCGACGACGTCGGCGTGCCTCCGTCGGCGGAACCGAACGCGATGTTCTCGCGGACCGTCCCGGTGAAGAGCCAGGGCTCCTGTGCCACGACAGCCATCTGCGACCTCACCTGAGACCTGCTCATCGTGGTGATGTCGACGCCGTCGATCGTGATCTCCCCGCCGGAGGGCTCGTAGAAGCGCTGCAGCAACGACGTCAGTGTGGTCTTCCCCGACCCGGTGGCACCGACCAGCGCCAGCGTCCGTCCCGGCGGGAGTTCGAGGTCCACCCCGCGCAGAACCGGGCCGCCGGGTTCGTATTCGAACGACACGTTCCGGAAGCGGATGTGCGGCGGCGGTGCGTCGTCGGTGACCGGCGACGGTGCGACGTCGTCGACGGCCGGACCGACCTCATCGGCAGCGCCGAGGAACTCGCGGACTCGAGTGAACGATACGATCCCGGACTGGATCCGCGGAAGGTTCGACGCCAGTTCGGAGACCTGATTCGACAATTGCTGGGTGTACATCACGATCGCTTGCAGCGCACCGAGGGTGAGCGCACCGTCGAGCATCTTCAGTGCGCCGAGTACCGCGATGGTGACGAAGACGAGGGCATTGCAGAGCGACATCGCAGGAGACAACGTGCCGCTCCACGTCTGCCCCGACCGAGTGGCGTGTGCGAGTCGGCCGTTCAGTCGGTCGAACTCGCGCACTGGTCGCTCGTACGCGTCGTACACCGTGAGCATCTCCCGCGCGCTGTAGACGTCCTCGATGTGCGAGGTGAGCGACGATGTGGTGGCCCACTGCGTCTGCATGTGCGGACGGGCGCGCCGGATCACGAACACCGACAGTGCGACCATCACCGGAATCACCGCGAGAGCCACGCCCAGGAAGAACAGCGACACCAGTCCGAGCGCCACGATCACCGCGAGGCACGTCAGCACGATCACCGGTACTGCGACGAACGCAGGACCGATCATCGTCGCCAGATTGTCGACGTCGACCGTGGTGGTGTTGACGACGTGACCCCGACGCCCGCCGTCGACCGCGCTGAGCGGCAGCCGATGGATCTTCTGCTCCAATTCCGTACGCAGACCCCGGACCGTGTCCTGAACGAACGAGTTGAGGAGCAGTCCGCCGGCCGAACGAGCGACGAGGATGACGATGATCAGGACGATCGACCAGCCCACCCAGTGATCGATGACGTCCCAGTCCATCCGGTGGCCGGGGACGGCTCCGCTGCGCTCGATCAGATTCGCCGTCGCCGTGTCGCCCTCGGCACGGTACTCGGCGACGACCTGCTCGGTAGTGCGGTCGGCAGGCAGTGCGGCTCCGAGAGCGCCGGCGAAGACCGCATTGGTGAGCTTGGCCAGCGCCGCGGGCAGCAGCACGCCGCACAGCGTCCCGATCACGGAGCACAGCAGCGCTGGAAGTAGCTGCCTGCGGCCCCGCCCGCAGACGCGACCGAGTTCCCGCATGAGCATCCCGTAGACGCGGATCGGCCCGGTCATCGTGCCGCCTCCGGCACCCGAGCGTCGGCGTCCGGTACTCGACGCCCCTGGGCCGCGGCGAGTTCGCGATACACCTCGCAGCTGTCGAGGAGTTCTCCGTGAGTGCCGACGCCCACCGTGCGGCCCCGGTCGAGCACCACGATCCGGTCGGCGTCTGCGACCGTCGCGACCTGCTGCGCCGCGATCAGCAGCGTCGTGTCAGGCAGGGCCTCACGCAGGCCACGCAGCACCGCGGCCGCCGTCGGCCGGTCCATCGCGGACAGCGCGTCGTCGAGCAACAGGACACGGGGTGCTCGGACGATCGCGCGGGCGAGAGCCAACCGCTGCCGCTGTCCGCCGGAGAAGTTACGTCCGCCCTGCGCGACAGCGGTGTCGAGTCCGTCGCGGTCGCGTAGCGCGCCCCCGATCCGAGCCGCGTCAAGGGCCCGCCACAATCGGTCATCGGCCGCGTCGCCGTCGGCGAGACGCAGGTTCGACCGCACAGTTCCGGCGACGAGCTGATGATCGCCGCGGATCAGCACCACGTCTCGCCGCAGTGCGGCCAGGGGCAGATCGGTCACCCGGACACCGCCGAGATCGACGTGTCCCAACGTGGCGTCGACGAGCCGCACCACGATCGCCATCAGGGTCGACTTGCCGCTGGAGGTGCCGCCCACCACGCCGGTGATACCGCCCGCCGGACAGTCGACGGTGATCTCGGCCAACGACGACTGGTGCGCCCCGGCGTATCGGACCCCGACCCCGGCGAAGTCGACGGGCACCGCTTCACCGAAGGCCGGCGACTGGGCCGTGCCTCCGGCGTCCGCCTCCGCGGAATCGAGGACTTCGCGGATGCGCCCGCCGCTGGCCTGGGCTCGCGGCCACAGCATGATCACGGGCAGAAACAAGACCAGCCCCGAGACCACCTGCGACAGGTAGCCGGTGAACGCGGTGAGATCACCGATCGTCATCTTCCCGGCACCGATCAGGTCCGCCGACCACATCGTGGTCATGGCGACCGCGATGTTGGTGATCGCGAGCGCCACCGGGAACAGCAGCGCCTGCGCTGCTCCCACCCGGCGCGCCAACCCGGTGAGGTCGTCGTTCGCCTCCCGGAATCGGACGCCGACAGTCCGTTCCCTCCGGAACAGTCGAATCACCCGGACGCCGACGAGCTGTTCGCGGAGCGTGAGATTGACCCGGTCGATCGCGCGCTGCAGTCGCGCCGCCAGCGGTGCGACCACCAGGACGAAGCCTCCGATGACCAGGGCCAGGAAGACCGCGGTGAGCGCGACGACGGGCATCAGCCGCCACGACTGGCGGAACGATCCGACCACCGCGCCCACCGTGATCAGCGGGGCGGTGACCGCCGTCGCCGCGAACGCGAACACCGCCTGCCCCACCGCGTTGGCATCCACCGTGGACCGAGTCAGCAGCGAGTGGGTTCCGAATCCGCGGTACTCCTCGGCGTCCATGCGCGCCGACTTCCGGAACATCCGCGACCGCAGTTCGGCCGAGGCGTCCGCCGCCAGCCGCGAACTCAGCGCCACCGCCACCACCGAGGAGAGGGCTCCGCAGGCCACGATCGCGACCATCAGCAGACCGGTTCGCTCGATGTAGCCGACGTTTCCGGCGATGACGCCCGAATCGACGATCCGTGCGTTGAGCGCCGGCTGGCTGAGCACGGCGATCATCGAGACCAACTGCATGGCGATGATCCCCGCGCACAGCCGTTTATGGTCGGAGATCGCCGACCGGACGAGCGCGACGGCGGCGTGCCCGGAGGTCACGCGCCGATGGCGCGGCCGAGCTGTGGCCAGGACTTGTGGAGCTGGTCCTGCCAGTACGGCCAGGAGTGGGTTCCGCCCAGCGGACGGTCGACGGTGGCCGGGATGTGCAGTTGCTGCAACCGGGCCGCCAGCTCCTCGGTGCAGAACTTGGTCGCGGCCTCGATCCCACCGCCCACCAGCAACCGATCACCGAGCACCTGCGGATCTGGAACCTCAGTGAGGTTGTCGTGGGAGCCGGGCAGGCCGGTCGCCGTGCTCAAGTACAGCGACAGTCCGCGCAGACCGGCCGCGTGGATCAGCGGATCGTTCTTCTTCCACAGGGGACCGTTGTACGGTCCCCACATGTTGCGGGCATCGGCTTCACCGCGCACCTCGGTGACGATCCGGATGAACAGCTGGCCGTGCTGCGAGGAGGTGCTGGCACAGCCGCTGTACGAGCCGACCGCCTTGTACAGCCCCTTGTTCTGGATGGCGAGGTTCAGCACCGAGGTGGCGGACGACGAGATGCCGGCGATCGCGTTCTTTCCCGTGGTCCGGTACCGGCCATCGATGGCGCCGGGCAGTTCCTTCGCCAGAAAGGTCGACCACTTGTTGACGCCGAGTTTCTCGTCGGGCTTGATCCAGTCCGTGTAGTAGGAGAAGGCGCCCTGCATCGGAATGACCACGTAGACGTGCTTGTTCTGGAAGAACTTGACCACGTCGGTGTTCCGCTGCCAGGTGGCGGTGTCCTCGCCGCCCCCTGCTCCGTTGAGCAGATACAGCACCGGTGCGGGCCGCGAGGTGTCCTTCGGAGAGAGCACGGTCAGGGGGATGTCGCGGCCCATCGCCGCCGAGTGAACGCTGATGTTCGACTCCCGCGGACTCGTGACCGCAGACGAGGCACCGGGCGCGGCGTGGGCTACGCCTCCGCTCACAATCGAGCCCGCAAGTGCGACTGCGGCTGCCAGCGCGACCGACATCCGTCGGCGTTCGGTCAACTTCACTGTTTCTCTCCTCCTCGCGACGTGTCGCGTGACTTCCTTCTCACGGCCCCGCGCGGCAGCGACGCCGCGCAGACCTGTCGATCTCATCGGTCCGCCGCGCGCCGGAAGCCTGTCGGTCCCGGTTCGCAGATCAGGCCGTACAGCGTGGTCCCGCCGGGATGCGCGCCGCTCGGTCCGGCGGGAGGGAACTCCGCTGTGGCGAACTGCCTCAGCCGCCATCCCCGGAAGAACGCATCCCGCAGTCGTTCGACACCGGTCCAGACGTAGAACGAGCAACCGTGCAGTGAGCAGTACTCCTCGACGGGCCGCACCAGAGCAGGCAACAGGTCCGCTCCGCGGGAATCCGGTGTCAGTGCGGCGATCGGAATGCTCACCGAGCCCTCCTCGGGCGCGGGTATGAGGTCCATACGCGACAGCTCGACGAGGCGGCGCGCCACGGCGGGATGAGCGGCCAGCCGCTCGGCGTCGGCGCGCAGTTCGACCGGATCCGCCGGATCCCTGCCGTCCGCGGGGTACCAGCCGAGGACTCCGCGGAGTCGTCCGGCGCACTCGTCATCGCGCTCGTCACCGCGGACGCCGACCGCGCATCCCGACCGGACCATCGGCCGGAGCAGGACCGTCGCCAGCAACCTCCGGACTGTCGGGTCGTCGACCGTATCGCCGAGCACCCAGTTGAAGATCGGCACCTCACCGAGCGCGTCCCCGACCAGTGCAGCGGCCTCCGGCAGTGCGTCCGGGGTCAGTACTGTCGCCGCCGGCCGCGCGACTGCGCACGCGGCCGGGCCGTGACTCCGCGTGGGAGTCACGGCCCGGCTGTCCGTGGACATCATGGCGTTACCGCGACTGAGGCCTCAGGCCTTGCCGTTGTCGTTGCTGATGCCGTAGCTGCCACCCTCGTTGGTGGAGCCGGCGTCGGCCAGCACCGCGTTGATGGTCTTCGCGAGGTCGAGCAGCGGGTCGATGTTGCCCATCGTGGTTTCCTTTCAAATGGAGACTTCGTACGTGATGCACGCGATACACGGCGCAGTGGTGCGCTGTGACTCACTTCTAAAGCATCTGTTCGGACGATACTCACGAGTAGGGCTCGGCCGGTAAATCGGACGTGATTAAGACACGATGAATTGTCACAAATCTTGGCTAACACCGGCGTTTCGCCGCCGTGCGCTCGAGACACGCCCGAGAGCGCGGAACATCAAATCCGTGCGCCGTCTCAGCTCAGCCGAGGCGCTCGATGACGGTGACATTGGCGGTACCGCCGCCCTCGCACATGGTCTGCAGTCCGAATCGGCCGCCGGTGCGCTCCAACTCGTTCAGCATGGTGGCGAACAGTTTGGCTCCGGTCGCGCCGAGCGGATGCCCCAGCGCGATCCCGCCGCCGTTCGGATTCACCCGAGCCGGATCGGCTCCGGTCTCCTTGAGCCACGAGAGCACGACGGGCGCGAAGGCCTCGTTGATCTCGACGACGTCGATGTCGTCGATGCTCATTCCGGTCTTCTTCAGCGCGTACTCGGTGGCCGGAATCGGCGCCGAGAGCATCATCACCGGATCGTCGCCGCGCACCGACATGTGGTGGATGCGCGCGCGGGCCGTGAGACCGTACTGCTTCAACGCCTGCTCGGACACCACGAGAGTGGCCGACGCTCCGTCGCAGATCTGCGACGCGACGGCCGCGGTGAGCTGCGACCCCTCGGCCAGGACGTCGAGCGAGGCCATCTTCTCCAGGGAGGTCTCGCGCGGGCACTCGTCGACCACGCAGTCGCCCAGCGGCACGTACTCGTTGTCGAAGCGACCCTCGGCGATGGCCGTCTTGGCGCGCTGATGGCTCGCGAGCGCGAACTCCTCCATCTCCCGCCTGCTGATGTCCCACTTCTTGGCGATCATGTCGGCTCCGACGAACTGACTGATCTCCTGATCGCCGAAGCGCTGCGTCCAGCCCTTCGACTCGGCCGTGGGAGTGGTGAAGCCGAACGGCTGGCCGGCGATCATCGCCTGGCTGATCGGGATCGCGCTCATGTTCTGCACACCGCCGGCGATGACGACGTCCTGCGTCCCGCTCATCACGCCCTGTGCGGCGAAGTGGATGGCCTGCTGGCTCGAGCCGCACTGACGGTCGACGGTGGTGCCGGGGACTCCCAGCGGCAGTCCGGCCGCGAGCCATGCGGTACGTGCGATGTTGCCGGCCTGCGGACCGATGGTGTCGACACAGCCGAAGACCACGTCATCGACCACCTCGGGGTCGATGCCGGTGCGGTCGACGATCGCCTTGATGACATGTGCGCCCATGTCGGCGGGGTGGACGGCGGCGAGTGAGCCGTTGCGCTTGCCGACGGGAGTGCGGACCGCGTCGACGATGTAAGCGGAAGTGGTCATGGGAGAGCTCCTAGAGAATCACGGGGTCGGGTCAGGCACGCTGGCTGGAGACGGACACGATCTCACCGGTCATGTACGTGGTGTAGTCGCTCGCGAGCATCGCGATCACCGACGCGATCTCCCAGACCTCGGCGGCGCGGCCGTAGGCCTCCCGCGCGGCGAGTTCATCGAGGAGATCGTCGCTGGTGACCTTCGCCAGGAAGGGATGCTTGGCGATCGAGGGCGAGACCGCATTGACGCGGACTCCGTAGTCGGCGGCCTCGACGGCCGAACAGCGGGTGAGCGCCATCACGCCGGCCTTGGCCGCGGCGTAGTGGGCCTGACCGCGCTGCGCCCGCCAGCCGAGGACCGAGGCGTTGTTCACGATCACCCCGCCCCGAGGCGACCGGGACTGCGCCGCGTCGTTCTGCGCCGCGTTGCGGAAGTAGCGCAGTGCGGCGCGCGTGGCGCGGAACGTGCTGTTCAGCGTGATGTCGAGGACGCGGTCCCACTGCTCGTCGGTCATATCCGCGACGGGTGTCTCGCCGCCGAGGCCGGCGTTGTTGACCAGGACGTCGATGCGGCCGAGTTGCTCGGCGGCATCGGTGATCAGCGCATCCACCTGTCCGGTGCTCGAGACGTCGCAGACGAAGGAGGCCACCTGCTGCTCGGGGAACTCGGCCGACAGCTTCTCCACCGTCTCGCCGAGGCGGCGCTCATGGAAGTCGGAGACGAGGACGTCGGCGCCTTCGAGCAGGACCCGACGTGCGGTCGAGAATCCGATACCGGTGCCGGCGGCCGCGGTGACGATCACCTTTCTGCCCGTCAGCAGGCCGTGGCCGCCGACCTCCTCGGGCGCGGTCGCCAGCGGCGAGACGGGTCGGGTATCACTCATGCGCGTGCCTCTCGGGGAAGGCCGAGCACTCGCTCGGCGATGATGTTGCGCTGCACTTCGTTCGAGCCGCCGTAGATCGTGTCGGCACGGGTGAAGAGCAGAAGTCGTTGCCACTCGTCGAGTTCGACGTTCTCGGGGTCGGTGATGTCGTTCGCGCGACCCTCGGTGGTGGCGGGCGGACCGATCAACGAGGGCGCACCGACCACCGCGACCGCGAGCTCGCCGAGGTCGCGATGCCAGTTGCCCCAGAGCAGCTTGGTCACCGACGCCGCGCCGGCCTCCGACACGATGTCGCCGGCGAGCGTGCGCCGCGCATTGGCCTCCATCACGGTGAGGCCGACCTTGGCCCGGCGCAGCCGCTCGGCGACGGCCGGATCGTCGATCGACCCGTTGGCCCGGGCGACGGCGACGATGTCGTCGAGTTCCCTCCGGAAGCCGACCTGCTGACCCAGTGTGGAGACGCCGCGCTCGAACTGCAGCAGTCCCATCGCGACCTTCCATCCGTCGCCGGGTTCGCCGACGATCAGGTCGGCGCTGGTGCGCGCGTCGTCGAAGAACACCTCGTTGAACTCGGAGGTGCCGGTGATCTGCTGGATCGGCCGGATGGTGACGCCCGGTTGATCGAGCGGGACGAGCAGAAAGCTCAGTCCCCGGTGTCGCGTCGAGCCCTTCTCCGTGCGGGCGATCACGAACGCCCACTGCGACAGATGCGCCAGCGAGGTCCAGATCTTCTGGCCGTTGACCACCCACTCGCCGGACGCGTCGTCGAGAACCGCGGTGGTCGCGACCCCGGCGAGGTCGCTGCCCGCGCCCGGTTCCGAGTAGCCCTGCGCCCACAGTTCGGTCACGTCGACGATGCCGGGCAGGAAGCGCGCCTGCTGGGCCGGTGTGCCGTACTCGATGAGCGTCGGGCCGAGGAGTTCCTCGCCGAGATGGTTCACCCGCGCCGGAGCGTTGGCTCGCGCATACTCCTGGTGGAAGATGATGCGCTGCTCGATGGTCGCGCCGCGGCCGCCGTGGCGCACCGGCCAGCCGAGGCACGTCCAGCCCGCCGCTGCGAGATGGCGATCCCACTCCAGCCGCTCGGCGAAGAACTCGTGTTCGCTTCCGGGGCCGCCGCGACCGCGGAGCTCGGCGAAGTCGCCGACGAGATTGGCTTCGAGCCAGTCCCGAACCGCCGCCGCGAAGACTTCCGCGGCGTTCGGCGTCGCCGCTGCCCATTCGCCCAGATCGACGCTGCGATCGGCGAGATTGATCGTCGTCATGACCGCTAGCTTAACCTACCAAGCATTTGCTAGGTTTTGGATATGCTCCCGAATCCGCTCACCACTCCCGCCGCCCTGCATCGCGCCGAGAGGCAGTGGCCCGACGGCGTCGCGATCGTCGACGACCAGTGGGGCGAGCGCGTCTCGCTGACCTGGCCGCAGTTCGCCGACCGCGTCCGGCGGTTCGCGGCGGGCCTCATCGGGCTCGGCGTCGAACACGGCGACCGGGTCGCGGTATGGGCGCCCAACAGTCACCACTGGCCGATCGCCGCGCTCGGAATTCAGTACGCCGGCGCCGTTCTGGTCCCGCTGAACACTCGCTACACCACAAGCGAGGCCGGTGACATCATCGACCGTTCCGGCGCGAGCGTCGTCGTCGTCTCCGGTGAGTTCGCCGGCATCGACCGCCTCGGCGAAGTGCTGTCGTCGTCGATCCCCGAAGGTCGTACCGTGATCTCGATCCCGCTCGGCGACGCTGCCGAGAGTCCGGGCGCGGTGCCGTGGGAGTCGCTGCTGGAGTCCGCGACCGACGACCTCGTCCGGCAGGCCCGGGCAAGGGCCGAGGCGGTGCGGGAGGACGACCTCTCCGACATCCTGTTCACCTCCGGAACCACCGGGGCCCCGAAGGGCGTGATGGCCGAGCACCGCCAGACGCTGCACGGATCACATGCCTGGGGCGACAACGGCGGCCTCCGCGACACCGACCGCTACCTGATGGTGAACCCGTACTTCCACACCTTCGGCTACAAGGCGGGGATTCTGCCGTCGATCCTGTTCGGCGCCACGATGTTCCCCCTGGCCGTCTACTCGCCGAGCGCCTCCATGGAGTCAGTCGCACGCGAGCGGATCACGGTGTTCCCCGGCGCCCCGACCATCTTCCAGACGATTCTCGACGACCCGGCCCGTGCGGACTTCGACCTCTCGAGCCTGCGGCTCATCGTGACCGGTGCGACCATCGTTCCCGTGGTCCTGGTGGAGCGACTGCAGTCCGACCTCGGCGTCGACACCGTCATCACCGCGTACGGCCAGACCGAGACGAGCGGATTCATCACCACCTGCCGCCCGGACGACGACGCGCAGACCGTCGCCGAGACCTGCGGCCGCGCCTTCTCGGGCATGGAGGTGACACTGTCGGAGCAGGGCGAGGTGCTCACCCGCGGACTCATGGTGATGCGCGGCTACCTCGACAACCCCGAGGCCACGGCGGAGACCATCGACGCCGACGGCTGGCTGCACACCGGCGACATCGGCACCCTCGACGACCGCGGCAATCTCACCATCACCGACCGCCTCAAGGACATGTACATCTGCGGCGGTTTCAACGTGTACCCCGCGGAGGTTGAACAACTGCTCTCACGGTTCCCCGACGTCACCGAGGCCGCCGTCATCGGGGTCCCCGACGAGCGCCTCGGCGAGGTCGGCAAGGCCTTCCTGACCGTCCGCCCCGGAGCGTCGGTCGAGCCCGAGGCGGTGATCGCCTTCGCTCGCGACCACCTCGCGAACTTCAAGGTCCCGCGCGTCATCGAGATCGTCGACGCATTCCCTCGCAACGCCGCGGGCAAGATCCTCAAGCGCGAGATGCACTGACTGCTCGCAGCGCGGCCGGTCAGCCGCGCTGCGAGCGCGAGAACTCCGTCTCGCACATCGAGACGCCGAAGTCGTGCATCCCGACGACGGCGACGCCCATCGCGATCAGTGTCACCACACCGACGATCACCCACGTCCGCGTGCGCTGCGACAGCGAGACCGCAGCCAGGGACCCCACCACGACGACGGCGAGATAGGCCGTCCACGCGATCCACGCCCCGCGCGCCGCGGCATCGGTATGCGAATCCTGCAGAGCCGGCAGACAGCGATCGACCCCGTCGTCCATCAGGATCAGGCCACCCACCGACGCGATGGCTCCGACCACTGATCCGAACAACGCGGCGATACCGGTCCGAATCCAGACATTCTGCACATGACAACTGTGCCACATCCAAAACCGGTCAACCGGTACGTTTCCATCTTCGGCGAGTGATCACCCCTCGCGGCGCAGGACGAAGCGCTGGATCTTTCCGCTCGGCGTCTTGGGGAGCGCGTCGACGAAGTGCACCGTCCGCGGATACGCGTGCTTGGAGTACTCGTCGCGGACCAGGTTCTTGAGCTCGGTCGCGAGAGCGTCGCCCGCGGCGTAGCCCTCCGAGAGCACGACGAAGGCCTCGACCACTTCACCGCGGATCCCCTCCGGATCCGGCCGGCCCACCACCGCGACCTCGTTCACCGCGGGATGGCCCGCGAGGACGCTCTCGACGTCGAACGGGCCGATCCGGTAACCGGCGGCCAGGATCACGTCGACGTCGCGCGACGTGAAAGAGAAGTAGCCCTCGTCGTCGACCTTGCCGGTGTCGGCGGTCAGGTACCACTTGCCGTCGGCGGTGAAGCGTTCGGCGGTCTTCTCGGGAGCCGCGTCGTAGCCGGAGAACCACAGCAGCGGGCTGGCCTGCACGTCGAGCGCGATCTGCCCTTCGGCGATGCCGCCGGTGAAGCCCGGCATCGCCTGCCCCATCGAGCCCGGCTTGAGCGGCTCGGCCAGTTCCGGATGCCAGTGGTTGCCGATCACCATGCCGAGCTCGGTCTGCCCGTAGTGGTCGCGCACCTCGCAGCCGAGGTTCTCGACTCCCCACGACACGATGTCGGGCGTCAGCGGCTCCCCCGCCGACGACGCCCGTCGCAGGACGATCCCGTCGAGGTCGGCACTCGCACGCATCGCGCGATAGATGGTCGGCGCCGCCGCGAAGTTGGTGACGCCGAACTCGCGGATGACGGCGACGGTCGACTCAGGGGTGAAGCCCTGGTTCAGCAGCAGGCTCGTCCGGCCCGCCACCATGGGCGCCAGCAGTGCGTAGTAGAGGCCGTACGCCCACCCCGGATCGGCGGCGTTCCAGAACACATCGTCGGCGTTCACGTCGAGCGAGTAGTGCAGATACGTCTGGAACGCCGCGAGGCTGAAGAGCGGAACCGGGACACCCTTGGGCTTGCCCGTGGTGCCGGAGGTGTACAACTGCGCCAGCGTGGCCTCGCCGCCGATGGCGACCGACTCGGCCAACGGCTCGGCCGAGACCGATTCGGCGACCAGCTCGTCGACGTCGAGGACCGTCACCGCATCGATCGGATCCACCTTGTCGCGCTGCGAGGCGTCCGTGATCACGAACTGGGCGCCCGAGCCCTCGGTCCGCAGTTCGATGGCCCCGGTCGCGAAGGCGGTGAACAGCGGCACGTGCACTGCGCCGAGCCGCCACAGCCCGAGCAGCGTCACCACCAGCGCACGACGTTTGCCGAGCAGCACCGGCACCCGATCCCCGCGCCGCACGCCCCGCCCGGCCAGCACGGTCGCCATCGCGCGAGACTCGTGGGCGAGCTGGGCCCAGGTCATCGACTCGAAGGTCAGGTCCGGCTCGACGAGCGTGAACGCGACACCCTCCGGATCGTGCCTGTCGCAGAGCAAGTGCGCCGCACTCGCGTCCGGCGCCCGGTACTCCTCGAGCCAGGCCCGGGTCTGCTGCTCTGCATTCATACGACTCTCCACTCGTGTCGACGGCATGATCTGGGACAATCATTCTTGTGACCCGTGACACCGACAACCCTCCGAAGAGGGGTGCGCCCCACGACGAGCTGGCTCGGCAGCTCCGGCGCCCGCTCGAGCGGCTCCGCCGGCACACCGGCGCCAGTCTCGCCTTCGCCGGCCGCGTGGTGCCCGACGCCGCCTCGGGCGACGGGCACGCCGTCGAGCTCAGCTACTTCGACGGCGACGTGGTCGGTCCGCTCCGGGGAGTCCAGCTCGACTACGGTCACGGTCTCGGCGGACGGGTCCTGACGAGGCGCCGGGCCACCGCGGTGCACGACTACGTCCAGTCGCCGCTGATCACGCACACCTATGACGCGATCATCCGCGCCGGACAGCTGTATTCGATGGTCGCCGCACCGATCATCGTGGGCCGCAAGCACATCGGAGTCCTGTATGCGGCGCGTCGGAGCCGGCACGATCAGCTCGACGCCACACTCGACGTCGTCACCGACGAGGCCCGCGCCGTCGAGCAACAACTCACCGTGGCCGAGGTGCTCGGGGCGATCCGCACGGACGACGAGGAGCGTGAGCTGACCGCGTGGCGGAGCCGCGTGCAGGCCTCGTACACCGAACTGCGTACCCTCGCGGCCGACATCGACGACGCCTCGGTGCGCGCGCGGATGCTGGAGATCGCCGCGCAGTTGGCGGGCGAGGCGCCCGCAGAGGAACTGCCCGTCCGTCTCACCGCCCGCGAACAGGACGTGCTCAGTCTCCTCGGCGCGGGGCTCACCAATCCGGCGATCGCCGCGCGGCTCGGCATCGGACTGCACACAGTCAAGGGTCACGTGAAGTCGCTGCTGGTGAAGCTCGACGCGAACTCCCGCTTCGAAGCGGTCGTCAACGCCCGTCGAATCCGTCTCCTCCCCTGACTTCGCCGTGTGAGTGAAATCGCAGTTCACCGCGGCTGAGCGTCATTCGTACGACCGACCAGCGGGCTAACGGTTCGCCGATCCCTCGTGACATTCCGGGTAGCGGTCGACATACACCGACACACGCAGGACGACACCGCGGCCCGGCCGCTGCCGCTGCACCTGCGAGAGGAGTGGTCATGATGCGAAATCCCATTCGCAGCACGACACGGATCGCCGCGGCGGTCGCCATCGCCGCATCCGTAGCGGTCGGAGCCGGAGCGGTCAGCGCCGGTGAGGCCGCGGCCGACGGCTTCCCGAACGGACCGTACTGCAACGGCCCGGCGAAGGTGCTCGCGGAATCGGCATGGTCGCAGGTCGCGATCTGCCCGGTTCAGGGACCCACCGGCTGGGAGTACAGCGGGAAGGGCAAGGTCACCGGGAACACCATCGACCTGTGGGGAGCCACCCAGAACGGCTACGGCTTCCACGCCTACAACAACGGCTACACCTACCACGTGCACCGCGACCGGTTGCTGATCACCGGCCCGAACGGAGGTGTGGTCTCCAACGAACCGTGGATCAGCTACATGGAGCGCTGACCGCGTGCGTCGGTCGCCGGCCGGTCGGGACGCGATCCCGGCGGCCGGTGACTGCCGCTACTGAATCGGCTTGACGAGCGGGAACAGCACCGTCTCGCGGATTCCGAGGCCGGTCAACGCCATCAGCAGCCGGTCGATGCCCATGCCGGTGCCCGCGGTGGGCGGCATGCCGTGCTCCATCGCGGCCAGGAACTCCTCGTCGAGGACCATGGCCTCATCGTCGCCGGCCGCGGCCAGCCGCGCCTGGTCGACGAAGCGTTCACGCTGAATCACCGGGTCGACGAGTTCGGAGTAGCCGGTCGCCAGCTCGAAGCCGCGCACGTACAGGTCCCACTTCTCGACCACGCCGGGAACCGTGCGGTGCGAGCGCACCAGCGGCGAGGTCTCCACCGGGAAGTCGCGGACGAAGACCGGCTCGTCGAGCTGAGAGCCCACCAGGTGCTCCCAGAGCTCCTCCACCAGCTTGCCGTGTCCGTAGCCCTTGTCCTTCGGGACCTCGAGCCCGACCCGGTCGGCGATAGCCAGCAGCTCCTCGACGGAGGTCTGGGCGGGGACGATCTCCTCGCCGAGGGCCTCCGACAGCGACGGGTACATCGACAGCGAGGTCCACTCGCCGGAGAGGTCGTACGTGCTGCCGTCGGGCATGGTCGGCGTCAGGGTGCCGAGCGCACCCATCGCCACCGACTGGACGAGTTCGCGGGTCATCACGGCGGCGTCGTCGTAGGTGCCGTAGGCCTGGTAGGTCTCCAGCATCGCGAACTCCGGCGAATGCGTGGAATCGGCGCCCTCGTTGCGGAAGTTGCGGTTCACCTCGAAGACGCGTTCGATGCCGCCGACCACGCAGCGCTTGAGGAACAGTTCCGGCGCGATACGCAGGTACAGATCCATGTCGAAGGCGTTGGAGTGGGTCACGAAGGGGCGTGCCGCCGCTCCGCCGTGCAGCGTCTGCAGCATCGGCGTCTCGACCTCGAGGAAGCCGCGGTCGGTCAGGAACTTGCGGAGCTGCGCCATCACCTCGATCCGGGTGCGCGCGATGGCCCGCGCCTCGGGACGGACGATGAGGTCGACGTACCGCTGGCGGACGCGCGACTCCTCGTTCATCTCCTTGTGCGCCACCGGCAGCGGTCGGAGCGCCTTCGACGCCATCTCCCACGAGTCGGCCATGATCGACAGTTCGCCGGTGCGGGAACTGATCACCTCGCCGTGGACGAAGACGATGTCGCCGAGGTCGGTGTCGGCTTTCCACCGCGCGAGCGACTCCTCGCCGACGCCGTTGAAGCTCACCATCGCCTGCAACTGCGTGCCGTCGCCCTCCTGCAGGGTCGCGAAACAGAGCTTGCCCTTGTTGCGGAGGAAGATGATGCGGCCGGCGACGCCCACCTCGACCCCTGTCTCGGTGCCGGCTTCCAAATCCGGGTACTCCGCACGGATCTCGGCGAGGCTGTGCGTGCGCGCGACGGCGACCGGATACGCCTGCCGCCCCTCGTCGAGGATGCGCTCACGCTTCTCCTGACGGACCCGCACCTGCTCGGGGGTCTGGTCGGCGGCTGCGGTCTTGGTGGTCGGCGCGCTGGAAACCTGGTCACTCACGCACCCAAGGTTAAGCGGCCCACCAGGGGCAAGACCAATCAGCGGGTCATTACGGCGTATCGAACAGTCCGAGCACGTCAGCGCCGACGGAACCGTTGATCCCGCGCTCGCGCAGCGCGGCGTGCCCGCCGACCACGAACCGTGCGCCGAGGACGCCGCGCGCCTGCAGATGCCATGCCAGCATCTCGGCGTCGTATCCGTCGTCGCTCACCAGCACCCACCGCGCGTCGACGGTGGCCGTGCGCAGGCGATCGGGCGAGTCCGGGGAGAGCAGATCGAGGGCGTCGTCCACGTCGAGCGCCATCGCGCCCACGAGTGCGCCGGCGGCCGATCGTGCGACGGCGCTGCGAAGGTCGACGGCCACGGCGCCGTCGGCGAGCGTCGCGAGGTACTCCTCGGCCTGCAGGGACAGCGGAGCGTCGGTGTACGAGGTGGTGACGGGTGCAGAGAATGCGAGAGTCATGGAGAGGTGATCCTGTGATCGAACGAGCGGGGGTTGGCGAAATCGGCCGACCGCGTAAGCGCGGTGTCAGCCTCGACAACACTCCTGACAGCTCTTGATCACGACGACGAGTTTGCCACAGCTTCGCGCCGTTGACCAGACTCGGCGCAGTCGTGAGTTAAATTCGCTGCCTGCGCTTATGCCGTATTGCGTTACCCGAATCGGGTAATGGAATACGGCACAGGCTCACTCGAGCCGATGCCGGCCGCGGTGCGGCAGGGGCGGTCGACCGTCTGCCCCCCATCCGAGCCGGATGGTCCGCTTACGGCCATAGGCGATCGCGTCCAGGTCGCGCTCGAGGTCGCTGTCACGAGCGCGCGCGGTGTCGTGGTGTGCTCGGCCGTCGAGTTCCACGATCAACCGCCAGTCCGGATACTCGACGTCGCGGAACCCGCGTCGTCCGACGCCGGTCGGCGTCTGCCGCACCGACGCCGGCAGTCCGTGGGCCCGTTCCACATCGCGTAGATAGCAGTGTTCGAGCACCGAGCACGTGCCGTCGCGGACGTCGAAGAGCACACGCTCGAGGAAATCCCGCCTGCTCGTCCGCTGCCTGCTCGCCAGCGCCGCGAGGAGCCGGTCCGCCGTCGTCGCACGGGCCTGGACGGCTCCGGAGAGGCACGCGACGGCGTCGAAGTCGGTCCGCGCCCGGCCGGCCACATCGAGTACCGCGTGCTCGGGCCGCACACGCGGCGGGTGCGTGTGCATCAGCGCCCGCTCCGCCAGGTGACGGCTGTAGTGGACCACCACGCCCGGCCGACTCGACAGCCGTCGTCGGGCATCCACGACGACATGGATCGGACCCGAGGCGGTCGACGACGAGGCGGCGAGAATCGCCGACTCGTGACTCAGTGCCGCAGGCATCGCCCACAGCACCGCGATCCATTGGCGTTGCCGCTCAGTCGGCGGTCCGGTGTGCGTCACGTAGACACCGGGGCATGCGGCGACCCAGTCCCAGCTCCGCAAGCGTTGCCTGACGAACGCGGACGTCAGTTCGCACTCGAGGACCTGTCGTCGCGCGACCACACCCTCCTGATTCGCCAGCAGATGTGTGAGCGCCACCCGTGGTCGATCCCCCGATTCCCCCATCCGTCGAGTGTGAGCCGGGCCCGGTCGCCACGGACGACGTTCGGGTCGCCTGTGGACAACGGGCGACCCGAAAGCCATGTGCCGTACGCCGTTACCCGATTCGGGTCAGGAAGTACGGCGTAAGGCGAACGCCCGGTCAACTACTTCTGACACGAATTCGTCGCAGACGCATAATCCGAGTGTGCTCCGCATTACAGTGTCTGCCATGCCGTCGAACCGCTTGTCCCGCCGCCAGTTCCTGCGTGCGAGCGCAGCGACCGCCGGAGCCGTCGCCGCGGGCAGTGTCCTGGCCGGACACGTCCACGCCGACCCCGCCTCCGCCGCGAACACCGCGGGTACCACCCTCGCGCAGGTCGCGGCTCCGGGGCGGGCTCGCAAGGGCGGCTACCGGCAGCTGGTCGCGGGCAAAGGCTGGCCGCTGTTCATCCGGCAGGAGCTGGCGGCTGCCAAGCCCGGACGCGAGACGGCCCGGAGCGCCCTCGCCTCGTTCGTCCAGCTCACCGACATCCACATCGCCGACGTGCAGAGCCCCGCGCGGTTCGAGTACGTCCATCCCGTGCAGGCCCCGGCCTTCCGCCCGCACGAGGCGCTCGGCACACAGGGCGCCGTCGCGCTGGTGAAGCGCATCAACGCTCTGGCGCGCGGGCCGTTCACCGGAAGGTCGTTCGACTGCGTCGTCTCCACCGGCGACAACACCGACAACCACGAGATCGTGGAGCTCGGTTGGTTCCAGCACATCCTGTCGGGCGGTTCCATCACCCCGAACACGGGGGCGAAGAACCGATTCGAAGGACTGCAGGCGCTGGGGTCGTCGCTCTACTACCGTCCCGAACTCGACTCGTGGGACATCTACAAGGACCGCGGCTTCATCCAGATCCCCGGCCTGCTTCACGCCGCGATCAAGACGCACTCCAGCCCAGGCCTCGACATGCCGTGGTACGCGGTGTTCGGCAACCACGACGATCAGCTGCTCGGCACCGTGCCGAACAACATCGTCGACTGGCTGTACCACTCGAACGTCAAGTACGACCTCCCCGACACCGATCCCACGGCGGCCGCCATCGGCAGGGCGCTGAGCACCGACCCGGCGGCGCTCGGTCCGCTGCTCGCGAAACTGCGCACCACCGGCCCCGTGATCCCGGTGACGGCCGACGCCGGCCGACGGCCGTTCTCGCCGCGGGAATTCATCCGCAGGCACTTCGACCCCGCGATCAAGGGCGCGGGTCCGCTCGGGCACGGTTTCGCCGATCCCGACGGGCCGTCCTGGTACCGATTCGACATCTCCGAGAACGTCCTCGGACTCGCACTCAACACGACGAACAGTCTCGGCATCGCCGACGGGTCGATCAGCCAGAAGCAGCTCGACTGGATGAACCGCACCATCGCCGCCAACCGCGACAAGCTCGTGATGGTGTTCAGCCATCACACATCCAAGACGATGACCGCGAAGCTGCCCAACCCGGAGACTCCCGGCGAACAGCAGTACGGCGGCGACCACCTCGTCGCGCAGCTCCACCGGCACACCAACGTGATCGCGTGGGTGAACGGCCATACGCACCGGAACGAGATGATCGCCCACCGCGGCGCCACGCCGAAGAACAGCTTCTGGGAGATCAACACCGCCAGCCACATCGACTACCCGCAGCTGGCCCGGATCATCGAGGTCGCCGACAATCGCGACGGCACACTCAGCATCTTCACACCGCTGATCGAAGCCGACAGCCGCTACACCGCCGACCCGTCCGACCTGTCACCTGCGGGGCTGGCCAGCCTCTACCGCGAACTGTCGTACAACGACATCCACCGCGACGACGCGCTGCTCGGCGCCCCGAACGACCGCAACTGCGAGCTCTTGCTGCCGAACCCGCTGCACTGAGCCGGAGAACCCGAACACCTTCTCCGAGATCGCTAAGCCCAGAGGTCTTGAGCCCGCGACACCGCAGGCTCGCCGCCGACCTCGGAGAATGCCGTGAGTGCGCGGACCAGTTCATGCCGCTGCTCCGCGGTGAGACGGCTGATGACCTGCTCGATCTCGGCACGTCGGCGATCAGTGACCTCCCGCACCGTCGCCGCCCCGTGAGAGGTCAGCGTGACGATGAGTTCGCGCCGCGTCTGTTCGCTCGGAGTCCGTTCGACCAGCCCGGCGTGAGAGAGCCGATCGATCATCCGCGATGCGGTCGACGGCTGGACCGCAAGTCTGTGCGCCAGCGATGAGAGGTTCATCGGGCCACTGTTCGACAGCAGCACCAAGACGCGGAACTGGGCGATGGTGATCGAATCATCCACTTGAGCAATAGATTTCGCCGATAGCGAGACCAGAAGACGCGAGGCGGTCAATACGGCGTCGGCCACGTCGTCGACGCTGATCGAATGTCCGTCCGCGGGGCGTCCTGCTGCTGCCGTCACAAGAGAAAACTACCCTACCCATCGATTAGCCGATGCAACTGTTGCATACTGCAATCGTGCTTGCGTTCACTTCTGGAAGTCCGAACGGCGCGATCATGCCGCGCCGGACGCCGTTCCCGACATGGCTGCGCGAGTCGTCCACGGGCATCGTCCCGGTGGCGGTCTCGGTGGGAGTGGCCGTCGGTGTGGCCGCCGTCGGATTCCGGTGGCTCATCGTCGGCGCCACGATGTTGTTCACCGGTTACACCGACTTCTCGGCGCAGGGCCGGGTCGGGCACAACGGTGTACCGGCGTTGGGCTTCTGGTTCGTCGTGTTGACTCCGGTGATCGCCGGGCTCGTCTACGGGCCGTTGGTGTCGTGGCTGGCGCCGGAGGCGCGCGGCCACGGGGTGCCGGAAGTGATGTTCGCGGTAGCCGAGCGCGGCGGCCACATACCGGCACGGATCCCGATGGTGAAGTCACTGGCGTCGGCCCTGTGCATCGGCGGCGGAGGGTCGGTGGGCCGTGAGGGACCGATCGTCCAGATCGGCGCCGCACTGGGCTCGACGGCGGCGCAACTGCTGAAACTGAACACTCCTCGCATGCGGTTGCTGGTCGCATGCGGCGCATCGGCGGGGATCTCGGCGACGTTCAACGCCCCGCTGGCCGGGCCGTTCTTCGCGATGGAACTGATCCTCCGCGACTTCGCCGCCGAATCGTTCGCCGCAGTGGTCCTGGCCAGTGTGACCGCGAGTGTCGTCGGCCGGTCGCTTCTGGGCGACAGTCCGTTTCTGACACTGCCTTCGTTCACTCCGCACGGCGGCGTGGAATATCTTCTGTTCATCGTTGCGGGCGCGGTTCTCGGGCTCGTCGGTGTCGCCTTCTCGAAGGTCCTCTACCTCATCGAAGACGTCTGCGACTGGGCGTGGCGAGGCCCCCAATGGCTCCGACCGGCCGTCGGCGGGCTCCTGCTCGGCGGCGTACTGTGGGTGCTTCCGCAGCTCTACGGCGTCGGATACCCCGTGCTGGAGAACGCCATCGCCGGCCGATACACGGTGGCATTGCTGATCGCGCTGATGGTGGGGAAGATGCTGGCGACCAGCCTGACCATCGGTATCGGCGGGTCCGGCGGAGTGTTCGCGCCCACCCTGTTCATCGGGGCCGTCGGCGGCACCGCCGTGGGCGCGGCCGTTCACGGACTGCTGCCATCGATGACCGGCTCACCGGGGGCCTACGGCTTGATAGGCATGGCCGGCGCATTGGCCGGAGCCACCCGGGCTCCGATCACGGCGGTCGTCATCATCTTCGAGCTGACCGGCGAGTACTCGATCATCCTCCCGCTCATGGCCGCCGTCGCCGTGTCCACCGGTGTCGGCAAGCTCCTCTCGAAAGACACGATCTACACGCGCAAACTGACCCGTCGCGGGGTCGACATCGTCTCAGGGCATCGTCACCGCCCTCCGACCGTCCGGGTCGCGGACGTCGTGAGCTCGCCACCGGCGACGCTGCATGAGACGGCCACGTTGGCAACGGCAGCCGAGGCCCTCCAACGGACAGAGGTCGGCGCGGTACCGGTCGTAGACGACTCCGGGGTCTACCGCGGCATCCTCAGCGCGCAGGCCATCGCGGACGCACTCACTCGCGGATACGGTCCGACCACCGTCCGCGAGCTGGTGACGACGTGCCCGACCGTGACGGCCGACGCGCCCCTCGGCCAGGCCATGCCCGTGCTGGACGCCGCCCCCGCCATCGGCGTACCGGTGATCTCGGCCGACGGAGCCCGGCTGGCCGGGTGGCTCACGCATAAGGACGTGCTCCATGCCTCATCACCCCCGGCACAATCACCCCCGGCGCAGACATGAGAACGGCGGCGCCTCCCCCGGCCTGGCCCCAGGTCCTGACGGTCTGGACCGCGACCCCCGTGGCCACAGCGCTGATCGCGGTGCTGACCGCGGCATATGTTCTGTGCGTCCTGGTCCGACTGCGCGGCGGACGGCCATGGCCGCGATCCTGCCTGCTGTGGTGGTTCGCCGCGGTCGCCACAACGATCGTCGCGCTGAACAGCCCGCTGGCCACGTACTCGGGCAACCTGTTCTGGGCGCACATGATCGTGCATCTGCTGTTGATCACCGTCATTCCGGCGCTGCTGGTCGCCGCGGCACCGATCCGGCTGATCCGCTCGAGTTCGGCGAGAACACGGACGGCAGTCACGTCAGCGGTGTCCAGTACGCCGTTCCAATTGCTCACTAGGCCGGCTGTGACCGTCCCGCTGTACGCGGCCGTGCTCGTGACCACCCACCTGACCGGATTTCAGCAGGCCATGGCCCAGCACATGTGGATCCATCACGCCGAGACAGTCCTCTACCTCGTCACCGGCTATCTGCTTCTGCTTCCTCTGCTCGGCAACGAGTACGTCGGCCGCCACCTGGTCTTCCCGCTGCGCGCCGCCACGATCATCGCGTGCATGGTCCCCGACGCGATCGTCGGAGTGACATTGATGATGTCGCCGCACATCATCGCCCCCGCGTACAGCCGATCGCGCCCCGACTGGGGACCTACCGCGCTGGCCGACCAGACCGCGGCCGGAGCGATCATGTGGGTCGCGGGAGACGGACTGATGATGGTCCTCATCCTGGTCATCGCCCGCGAATGGGTGGCGACGAGGGAGTCGAGCTTCGGCGGCTGGCTCGACGGAGTCCGCGCCCGCGCGACCCTCGGCGCGAACACCGCCGCGCTCGACGACGACGCCGCCGCTCTGGACGCCTACAACGCCAGGCTCGCCGCACTGCACCACATGCCACGGCCACACCACCAATCAGAGGAGTCCGTCCATGACGATCGACCACATCGCCGCTGACCGCCCGGCCGGCGGAACCCGGCTGCGGTACGCATGCCTCACGCTGTGCGCATTGCCGCTGCTCGCCGGCTGCTACAGCGGCGGCACCGAGCGACACGACGACGCCCCGCCGCCACCGCCCAACGAGGCCGCGATCCTGAACGACGCGTCGCCCCAATCCATCATCGACACCTACCGTCGCGGGGGTCTGCAGGTCTCGAACGACCACGACACGACCGCGACCGCCTGCGGCGAGGCCCATTGTCAGGCTGCCGCCGCAACGGACCAGGTCACGGTGATGCAGTTCAGCACCACGCGCGAGGCCACCACCTATCACCAGACCCACCCCGACACGTTCCTCGTGGAGAACATCGTCGTCACTCTGCCGTCCGCCACGCCGGCCGACGCCCGCGCTCAGTACGAGCACCTGACCACCATGGCCGTCGAGTAGGCCGATCAGCGCTGCCTCCCCCGCGCTCTGCTATACGTTCGTACCGTACGCATTGCAGATGTAACGACGACGCGTCGGCATCGTAGAATCTGCGGCGGACGAGGAGGAGACGATGAGCGATCCCAGGGCGGGCGAAGCGGACCTGACTGCGAAGGCCAAGATCCGCAACGCGGCACTCGATCTGTACGCCGAGCACGGCGAGGAGCGGGTGTCGATGCGAGCCGTGGCCGCTGCCGCCGGAGTCACCGTCGGACTGGTCCAACACCATTTCAAGACCAAAGACGGTCTGCGGCGGGCCGTCGAAGAACTGATCGTCGAATACCACCGCGCGGCGATCGCAAGCGTGCCGAACGACGGCACGCCGGCGGAAGTGGCTGCGGCACGAGACGCCGCCGTACGCGCGATGCTCAACGACAATCCGGTCGTCGTCGGCTACATGCGCCGCGTTCTCCTCGACCCGAACAGCCCTACGACGCTGCTGCGCCAACTGACCGAACTCGCACGCGACGAGGTGAGCAAGATGCGCGACGCCGGACTGGCCTCGACGCGGCGCAGCGTCGCGGAACAGACCGTGGCCATGATGGTCCGCAACGTCGGACAACTGTTCCTGCAGCCGATGGTCGACGCGATGTGGGGCCAACTGGTCGACGGTCCGGCCGACGACGCGAAGCCCGCGCTCACGGTCGACGCCCGAAACTGAGGCCCGTACGCCGGGCGGCGGAGAGTTCAGTCGGCGGGTGCCGGCGGACGCGCGTGGAGATAGGACGCCGAGTGCGTGCGCAGGACCGGCTTCCCCTCCACCGTCAGCTCGGTGTCGACCTCGACCAATGCCCGGTCGCGGTCGTCGAAGGTGACGCCGGTGACGGTGAGTGTCCCGGTCAGCACGTCGCCGGGACGCACGGGCCGGAGAAAGGCGACGTCGCGGATCTCCTTGCCCGCGATCACCGCCCAGTGGTCGTAGACGGCCAGGACACTCAGGCGTTGCATGATCGCGAAACTCTGCACACCGCTGGCGATCAGGCCGCCGTAGGGGCTCGAGGCGGCGATGTCCTCGTCCACATGAAATCCCTGGGGATCCCAGCGCTGCGCGAAGTCGACCAGGTCGTCGGCGGTGAGGGTGTACTCCCCGAGCCGATAGACCCGCCCGACCTCGATGTCGCGACCGTACGCGACGGTCCGGCTGCCGGTCTCAGCGGTCATGCCCGCCCCCTTCCGATGCGGCGGCTGCGCTCGTGGACGCGCCGCAGTCCGTCGAGCGCGAGGTACGGGTGATGTTCGGCGATGGTGCGACACTCGCCCACCATCAGCGGCGCCATGAATCCGGTCGCCACAACGGTCACGTCGGGGCCGTCGAAACCCGGCACGTCGCGCCGGATGCGTTCCACCAGACCGTCGACCTGACCCGCGAAGCCGTAGATGATGCCCGACTGCAACGCCTCGACGGTGTTCTTCCCGATGACGCTGCGCGGCGGCATCAGCTCTACTTTGCGGACGGTGACGGTGTGCTCGCTGAGCGCTTCGACGGAGAGGTCGACGCCCGGGGCGATGACCCCGCCGAGGAACTCGCCCTTGGCCGAGACCGCGTCCACCACGGTCGCGGTGCCGAAGGCGACCACGATGCACGGTCCGCCCGGATAGTTCTCGTGCGCGGCCAGACTGTGGGCCACGCGGTCGGTCCCGACCTCCTTCGGGTTGTCGACCAGCAGCGGCACACCGGTGCGGACCCCCGGTTCGAGCAGCACATGCGGACCGCGCCCGAAGTATCGCGGCAGCATCTCCCGCATCTCACGCAGCAGCGACGGCACGGTCGACAGACCGGCCACGCCCGTCACCTGCTCGATGTCGGGCCCGAGGAGCCCGCGCAGCTGCAAGGCGAACTCGTCGGCGGTCATGTGCGGCTGCGTGTGGATCCGCCAGTCGCGGATCAGTTCCGCGTGGTCGCCGGAACCCGCGAACACCCCGAGATGGATGTTCGTGTTCCCGACGGTGACGGTGAGGAGCACGGGGTCCGCCGGCCTCAGACCGCGGCAGTCGCGAGCCGGCGCGGGTCCTTCAGCCCGGAGCCCTCCGGAACGTCGGCGGGATCGTCGCCCAAGGTGACCGGACGGTTGTCGGCGTCGACGAAGACCACGTGCGGCGCGTACTCGGCGAGCTCGGCTTCGTTCATGATGCCGTAGGCGATGATGATCACCAGGTCACCGGGGTGGACCAGGTGCGCTGCGGCACCGTTGATCCCGATGACACCGCTGCCGCGCTCGCCGGCGATCACATAGGTCTCGAGCCGGTTGCCGTTGTCGATGTCGACGATGCACACCTGCTCGCCCTCCATCAGGTCCGCGGCGTCGAGCAGATCGGCGTCGATGGTCACCGAGCCGACGTAGTGCAGGTCGGCCTGGGTGACGGTCGCGCGATGGATCTTCGACTTCATCATGGTGCGGAACATAGCTGTCCTTACCCTTCTTCTCGCTGCGTGAAGCCGGTGCCGATGGCGACGCCGACGTTGTCGATGAGTCGTGCCGGTCCGACGCGGGCGGCGACCAGAAGTCGGCCGTCACCCTCCTCCGGCGGTTCTTCCAGACCCCGCCCACGCAGTTCGAGGTAGTCGACCTCGATCTGCGGGGCGGTGGCCAAGACGGCGTGTGCCGCGGCGAGGATCGCTTCGCGGCCGCCCTCGGCCGCGTGCGTTCCCGCCAGCAGTGCCGCCGACAGCACGGTCGCGAGTTCGCGCTCCTCTGCCGACAGGTAGCGATTGCGCGACGAGAGAGCGAGGCCGTCGGCCTCGCGCACGGTGGGCACCCCGATGATCTCCACGTCCATGTTCAGGTCGTTGACCATCTGGTTGATCAGCACCAACTGCTGGTAGTCCTTCTCTCCGAAGTACGCGGCGTGCGGTGCGACGATGTTGAGCAGTTTGTTGACGACGGTGAGCATGCCGGCGAAATGCGTGGGTCGCGACGCACCCTCGAGGATCGCCCCCGTCTCGCCGGGCTGCACCGTGGTGCGCGGGCCGGTCGGGTACATCGACGACGCCGTGGGCGCGAAGACGAGTTCCACTCCGAGCGGTTCCAGCAGGGCGCAGTCGGCGTCGAAGGTGCGCGGATACGCGTCGAGGTCCTCGCCGGCACCGAACTGCAGCGGATTGACGAAGATCGAGACGACGACGACGTCGCACCGCAGCTTCGCGGTCTTCACCAGCTGGAGGTGCCCCTCGTGCAGCGCCCCCATCGTCGGCACCAGCGCGACACGCTTGCCCGCGGCGCGCAGCGCCTTCGTGACGCGGTGCAACTCGGCCGGGTCGCGATGCACCGTCGTCCGGCCGGGAGCGTAGAGATCGGATGCGGTCACGCGTATTCCTCCAGGAGCTCGTGCAGTTCGCGGCTCGCGCCGCTCTGAACGGCGGCCCGCGCCGAGAGCGCACGGTAGCCGTCCACCAGATGACGGTCGGGCAGTGCCGCCAGCGCGGCGAGATGGCGACGGACCGCCTCGGTGTCGTCACGCGCCACGGGGCCGGTGAGCGCGTCGCCGCCCATCTCGAGCACGTTCTCGAGCGAGGCGCGGACCAGCGGCCCGAGCACTCGCTGCGCGATCCCGGAGTCGGGCCCGTCGACGGTGGCGGTGGCGCTCCGCTCCCCCGCCGGCCCGGTGATGGCCGCGGTCAGTGCGGTCAACGCATCGGTGACCAACGCGATCAGATTGTTCGCTCCGTGCGCGAGAGCGGCGTGGTACAGGGTTCGGTCGGCCTCGGCGACGCGGACGGGAGTGCCGCCCATCTCGAGCACCAGCGATGCGGCGATGGCGTCGCCGATCTCGTCGGCAGAGGTGATTCCGAAACACGCCGACGCCAGCCGGGCGGTGTCGTCGGACGTGCCGACGAAGGTCATGGCGGGGTGCAGCGCGACGGTGACGAGACCGAGGCGGGCGAGCGGTTCGAGGATCGCCACTCCGTGCGCACCCGCGGTGTGCGCGACGATGGTGCCCGGCCGCGGACCGGCGGCGGCGACGGCGTCGACGACGCTGGGCAGTTCCGTGTCCGGAACCGCCAGAATCAGAAGCTGTGAACCGGCGACGACGCCGGGGAGATCGAGCACGCGGGCTCGCGGCAGGCGGAGCGCAGCGCGATCGCGCGACTGGGGAGACCGTGCGGTCAGCGAGGCGACATCGTGGCCCGCGGAGGCGAGGGCTTCGCCGAGGGCGGTGCCGACACGACCGGCCGAAATGATTCCGACGCGCAGGCGCGCCGGGGCCATCGGTGAACTCACCGCCGTTCCTCCATTCGTTCCAGTCCCGGCTCGTGATCTCGGAGCCTCGGGTACCAGACGTTCGCCACAACGATAGGCGCGCCACGACGGTCGAGGCTACGCGGTGTGACAACTTTCACCGGATCGGCGCCGGCTGTGAAGTTCAGTCGCGGCGGCGTCGGCCCCCGCGACCGCGGTTCTCCGCCGAACTCGCGCGGAGCTGGCTCAGCAGTTCACTGGCCGGACGTCCCGCCGAGTGCGCACCGTCGTCGCTCGACGGTGCCGCACGGCGGCCCTGCGGCTGCGGTTCCGGCTCGGGTGCGGCGGGCTGCTGCGGCGCCGTCGGCGGGACTGCCGGCGGCTCGTAGGCCTGGGCGCCGTAGGCGACCCGCTCGATGGGTCCGGTCTCGGTCTGCGGCTCGGGCGAGGCCGCGTCGGCCGGATCGTCGGTGACCACCGGGATGATCTCGGTGAGCTCGCCGGGATCGACCTCTTCGACGTCCTGCGGCTCCTCCGGCACATGCCTGCCCGGGTCCGACGGCGGCGCGGTGGTCGCGAAGTCGCGCTCAGCGGCCACGCGATCGTCGGCCGAAGCCGCCGCGTAGCCCGCTCCGGCGAGTCCCGATCCCAGTTCACGCGGGCGCTCCAGGCCGATCGCCGCACGCATGTCGGGCAGCGGGGTGCCGAGCAGTTGTTCGAGGCTCGCGCGCAGTGCGAGCACCTGCGCCTTGAGTTCTTCCAGTTCGACGTTCGACTCGGCCGCGATCTCCTGGCGGATCGCGGTCTCCACATCCGACTCGTACTGGCGGCGCGCCGCGATCTCGCGTTCCAGCTGAAGCTCGTAGACCAGGCGCAGGTCCCGGCTGCGCGACTCGGCGACGTCGGCCTGCCGCCGGTACTTCGTCACCAGCACGGCGCCGATCACCGCGGCCCACAGCGCCGCGATCACGGCCAACGTGGCGGGAACGGAGAAATTATCACCGATCACCATCAGCAGGCTGGCGACCAGCGCCAGCACGACGAACAAACCGATGAGCCATTGTCCGGCCGACGACGGTCGTCTCTTGGCGGCCTCTTCGGATCGTTCCTTAGTGGTCATGAAGGCAAACTTACCGCCCTTGACACGCCGACAGCCGTCACCGGGTGGCCCGTGTCGGAGAATCAGGCCGGTGCGGGCGGACTGTCGGGTGTGGTCTCGGCATTGTCGGCGGACGGGTCGTCCGGCGCTCGGCAGCAGTGTTCCAGCCACAGTGCCGCGGCTACCAGAACCACGCCCCCGACCAGCCCGACGATGGCTCCGACCCGATCGGCGCGCGCCGCTTCCAGGATCCCGTTCTGCAGGAGGAATACCAGAATTCCCGTCCAACCGCCGGTGGCGACGGCGCCGAGGATCGCCGACGCCTTCGCCAGCGCTACGAGACGCGCGGCGTTGATCGGATGCAACTGCCCCTTGGCCGGGCCGACCTCCTTCTCCGCCACCCGTTTGCGGACGACGAAACCGATCACACCTTCGAGCGCCGCGAGCACGTACAACGAGATGCCCGACGGCCACGGCAGGCTCGGGAAGGCTCCGTAGTTGTAGTGGATGAGGATCCAGAGGGCCACTCCGGCGACCACGGCGACCAGCACCAGATCACGGATTCGGGTGAAGCCCAGCTTGTGACGCTCACCGTCGTCGTCGCTGTGGGACGGATCGGGTCCGAGGGGGGTCGGCAGTGTCATCCGAGTTCTCCCGCTCGCCGAACCCCCGCGACCTCGGCAGGATCGAGCGCGGAGACCAGATCGGCCACCGCCCGCACACCGTCGGAGGTCCACAGCCGCGCCTGCGGCTCCACCTCCAGCCACGGCACGAGCACGAACGCGCGGTCGGCCGCCCGCGGATGCGGCAGCGTCAACTCCGGGTCGTCGGAGACGACCGTTTCTCCGTCCACGTCCACCGAGACGACGTCCACGTCGAGCGTGCGCGGCCCCCAGCGCACCTTGCGCACCCGCTGCGCGGACTCTTCGAGCCGCCGGCACAGCTCCAGCCACTCCCGCGGGGTGCGGGCGCCCTCCGCCACCACGGTGATGTTCGCGAAATCGTCCTGCTCCACGCCGCCCCACGGCGGAGTCAGGTACAGCCCCGACACGCCGCGCAGGTCGGCACCGAGCGCCTCGACCACACTCCGCAGGTGCGCGTGGCGATCACCGATGTTGGATCCGGCCGACAGAACCGCGCGCGAGGTCACGACGTCCCCTGTCTAGCGGCGGCCACCGATCGAGTCTTCACCGACCGGCGCGTCACGACGGCGACATCGTCGAAGGCCAGGGGAATCGGCGCGGACGGCTTGTGCACCGTCACCTCGCACGCCGATATGCGCCCATCCTTCATGACGGCGTCGGCGATCTCCGCGCCGACGGTCTCGATGAGATCCCGAGGCGGGCCGGCGACGATGTCGTGCGCCAACTGCGCCAGCGCACCGTAGTCGACGGTGTCGGCGAGGTCGTCGCTGGCCGCGGCCGCCTGCAGATCGAGCCAGAGCGTCACGTCGATGACGAACTCCTGACCGTCGCGGCGCTCATGGTCGAAGACCCCGTGGTTGCCGCGCACACGCAGTCCGCGCAATTCGATGCGATCAGCCATGGTCCCTGCCTCTCCGGCCGCCGCCCCGCCAGGCGAGGGCCACTTCGATGGCGTCGCGGCTGGAGGCGACGTCGTGCACCCGGACTCCCCACGCCCCGCCCGCGGCGGACAGCGCCGAGATCGCCGCGGTGGCCACCTCGCGGCCGCTCGGCGGACGGTCGACGCCGTCGCGCCGGAGAAGGGAACCGAGGAAACGTTTGCGGGAGGCGCCGATCAGCACGGGGAAGCCGAGTCCCACCAGCGTCGGCAGCGCGTGCAGCAGCGCCCAGTTGTGATCGGCGGTCTTGGCGAAACCGAGTCCGGGGTCGAGGACGATCTGATCGGGATCGACGCCCGCCGCGACCGCCACGTCCACCTGGCCCAACAATTCGCCGGAGACTTCCGCGACCACATCGCGGTATCCGCCGGCCTCGTCCACCCGATGCGTGAAGTGGCGATCGTCGCCGGGTGCGTCGTCGGCCGGGCGCCAGTGCATGAGAATCCAGGGCACGCCCGCCTCGGCCAGCACCGCGCCCATGTCCGGGTCGGCACGACCGCCGGAGACGTCATTGATGATCGCCGCACCGGCTTCGAGCGCATCGGCGGCAACTGCCGCGCGCATCGTGTCGACCGACACCCGCGCACCGGCCGCGACCAGCTCGCGGATCACGGGTACGACGCGGGCCGACTCGGTGGCCGGATCGACCCGAACCGCTCCCGGCCTGGTCGATTCGCCACCGACGTCGATGATGTCCGCGCCCGCCTCGAGCAGAGCCACACCGTGCGCCACGGCCCGATCTCGCTGCAGATAGCGGCCGCCGTCGGAGAACGAATCGGCGGTCACGTTCAGCACCCCCATGACGAGGGTGCGATCGAGCTCGTCGGTCTCCGAACTCACCGGACGCTGCGGGCTCACCGCGTTATGAGGTCGAGTGCTTCGCCGCGGGAGACCGCACTGGTCTTGAACAGGCCGCGCACGGCCGACGTGGTGGTCCGGGCGCCCGGCTTGCGGATGCCGCGCATCGCCATGCACAGATGCTCCGCTTCGATCACCACGATGACGCCGCGCGGGTTCAGCTTGCGGACCAGTGCGTCGGCGATCTGACTGGTGAGCCGTTCCTGCACCTGAGGGCGCTTGGCGTACAGGTCGACGACGCGTGCCAGCTTCGACAACCCCGTCACCTGACCGGTCTCGCCCGGAATGTAGCCGACGTGCGCCACACCGTGGAAGGAGACCAGGTGATGCTCGCACGTCGAGTACATCGGGATGTCCTTGACCAGCACCAGCTCCTCGTGGTCTTCGTCGAAGACCGTCGCGAGCACCTCGTCGGGATCGGTGTAGAGGCCCGCGAACATCTCGCGGTAGGCGTTCGCCACACGCGTCGGCGTCCGCTTGAGCCCCTCGCGGTCCGGGTCCTCGCCGACGGCGAGCAGCAGTTCCCGAACCGCGGCCTCGGCGCGGGCCTGATCGAAGACCCGCTCGCCGGCCGCCGCCGGTACGCCCAGCGCGTCGACGGCGTGCTCGTTCAGATCACCGTCGTGATCGATGCTGCTGGTGGTCATCTCCCCCTGCTCTCCGTTCACTGGACTCCGGCGTTCAACTCGCGTCTCCTTCACTGACCGTCGCGCGAATCATCTGCCGGCGGCCAACCGGGTGCCGACCAGTCGCGGGGAGCGCCGTAATCCGGCCGAGTACCGTGGCCGTGCCCCTGCCCGGGCTGCTGATCGGAGCCGGGCGTCCCGTACTGGCGCGGTCCGTCGTGCGGTGCCCCGTACTGCGGCGCCCCGTAGTGGGGTCCGCCGTTCTGGGTTCCGCCGTTCTGGGGCGTCCCGTTCTGGTGCGGCGCGTTCGGTTCCGGCGGCCCGGACGGCTGCTGACCGTAGGGCGTGCCGTACTGCGGTGCCTGCGCGTGAGGCGGAGCACCGTACTGCACCGGCTGACCGAAAGCGGGCGCCGCCGGATCGGCCTGGCGGGCCGGAACCGGTACCGGCTCCTCCACCGGCGGCCACGGCTCGCCGCGCTCGGCCGCCAACTCGCCGGGAGTCTTGATCGGCGGTTTGGTGCTCGGGATCCGCTCACCGAAGATGTCGAACTTGGTGATGCGCGGGCGCTTGCCCACCTCCCCGAGGATCGCCTCGAGATCCTTGCGGACCAGGGTCTCCTTCTCCAGCAGAGCGCCGGCCAGCACGTCCAGCACATCGCGGTACTGGTTCAGGATCGACCACGCCTCGGTGTGCGCGGCCTCGATCAGATTCCGTACCTCGTCGTCGATCTCCGCGGCGACGCCCACCGAGTAGTCCGGTGTCGACCCCATGCCGCGGCCGAGGAACGGATCGCCCTGCTCCTGGCCGTAGCGGACGGCGCCGAGCTTGGCGCTCATGCCGTACTCGGTGACCATCGCCCGCGCGATCTTGGTGGCCTGGTCGATGTCGGAGCTGGCTCCAGTGGTGGGCTCGTGGAAGACGAGCTCCTCGGCGGCACGACCGCCCATGGCCATCACCAGCCGGGCGATCATCTCCGATCGGGTCATCAGGTCCTTGTCCTGCTCCGGAACGGCCAGGGCGTGGCCGCCGGTGCGTCCGCGGGCCAGGATGGTGACCTTGTAGATCGGATCGAGGTCGGGCATCGCCCACGCGGCGAGCGTGTGACCGCTCTCGTGGTAGGCGACGACCTTCTTCTCGTGCTCGCTGATGATCCGGCTCTTGCGGCGCGGGCCGCCGATCACGCGGTCGACGGCCTCCTCCAGCGCCTCGCCGGTGATGACCGTCTTGTTCTCGCGCGCCGTCAACAACGCCGACTCGTTGATGACGTTCGCGAGATCGGCACCGGACATGCCCGGGGTGCGCTTGGCGAGCCCGTCGAGGTCGGCGTCCGGCGCGATCGGCTTGCCCTTCGCGTGCACGGCGAGGATCGCCTTGCGCCCGGCGATGTCGGGGTTGCCGACCGGGATCTGGCGGTCGAAGCGGCCGGGACGCAGCAGCGCCGGGTCGAGGATGTCGGGCCGGTTGGTCGCGGCCATGACGATGACGCCGGAACGGTCACCGAAACCGTCCATCTCGACGAGCAGCTGGTTCAGCGTCTGCTCGCGCTCGTCGTGCCCGCCGCCGAGTCCGGCGCCGCGCTGTCGGCCCACCGCGTCGATCTCGTCGACGAAGATGATGCACGGGCTGTTCTGCTTGGCCTGTTCGAACAGGTCGCGCACACGCGAGGCGCCGACACCGACGAACATCTCCACGAAGTCCGAGCCGGAGATCGTGAAGAAGGGCACGCCGGCCTCGCCGGCCACGGCGCGCGCGAGCAGCGTCTTACCGGTGCCGGGCGGACCGTACAGCAGCACACCCTTCGGGATCTTGGCGCCGAGCGCCTGGTATCGAGCCGGGTTCTGCAGGAAGTCGCGGATCTCGTCGAGTTCCTCGACGGCCTCGTCCGCACCCGCCACATCGGCGAAGGTGGTCTTCGGCATGTCCTTGCTGAGCTGTTTGGCCTTCGACTTCCCGAAACCCATCACCCCGCCGCGTCCACCCTGCATCCGGCTCATCACGAAGAAGAAGAGCCCGAAGAGGATCACCATCGGCAGGACGAAGATCAGGATCGACTGCCAGATCCCGGAGTCCTTGGTGACGTTCGTCTGGTACTCGGACCCGGTGTCGACCACGGCGTTGAAGATCCGGCTGGTGACGCCGGCCGGGTACTGGGTCGAGATCTTGCTGGCCTCGGAGTCCCCGACCTTGATCGGATCCTTCAGTTCGATGCGGAGCCGCTGCTCCCGGTCATCGATCTGGATCGACTTGGTGTTCTTCTTGTCCAGCTGGGCCATTGCGACCGACGTGTCGACATCGGTGTACTCGCGATCGGAATTCCGCATCATGCTGAAGCCCCAGATGGCGAACAGAATGACGGCCACGATGGCCAGATTCCGGAACAGTGTCTTGCGATTCATGCGTGTACGCGTGGGCGCGGGTCGTTGTGTTCGGTGTTCACCACGCCGCCGTGCCCATTTGTCCTTCCCGTCGGCTCGAAATACGAGGCTACCTGTAGAGGGCCGGATCGTCGCCGCCGTACGGCCTGCTCCGTCGAGCCCCGGCCCGCGTTGGCGGCTGAAGACTCAACGTCGCAGGTGGTCCGGTTGTTCCGCCGACCGTGCCGCGGCCACCCGATCAGGACGAGTAGACCGACGGATGGAGCCTGCCGACGTACGGCAGGTCGCGGTAGCGCTCGGCGTAGTCGAGTCCGTATCCGACGACGAACTCGTTGGGGATGTCGAAGCCGACGTCGGCCACGTCGAGCGTGGCTCGCACCGCGTCGGGCTTGCGGAGCAGCGTCACCACCTCGAGCGAACGCGGCGAACGCGTCGCGAGGTTCTTGATGAGCCACGAGAGCGTGAGGCCCGAGTCGATGATGTCTTCGACGATCAGCACATCCCGGTCGGTGATGTCGCGGTCCAGGTCCTTGAGGATGCGCACCACCCCGGACGAGGAGGTCGACGAACCGTAACTCGAGACGGCCATGAACTCGAGCTGCGACGGGATCGGCAGGGCGCGGGCGAAGTCGGTCATGAACATCACGGCGCCCTTGAGGACTCCGATCAAGACCAGATCGTCCGGAGCGTTCCGATACCGGTCGCCCACCGCACGGGCCATCTCCACCGTTCGAGCACGGATCTGTTCCTGGGTGATCAGGACTTCTTCGATGTCGTCGCCATAGCTGTCGTCGCGCTCCACCCCTATAGCTTCGCACGGCCCGCGGCGCCGTTGAGTCCGGGTTCTCGATGAGCGAACTGTGGAAGTGAGTGCGGGAGGAGGTCCGGAGCGCGTCCGCAGCGGCGATTCCGTGACACAAGTGACGCGTTTCTCACGCATTCTGCGCACATCTGGTTCGGATCGCCCTGTTCGCGCCCTTCGTAGTGGAACGTTGTCGGCGACTGAGCCTCGTGGCCGCGACGTCATCGAACCACCTGGAAAGAAGTACGAGCATGTCTGTCCGAAACGCACCGCGGGCGATCATCGCGGCCATCGCTGCCGTCGCCGCGGTACTCCCCTTCCTCGCCGCGCCCGCGCACGCGGCGCCGAACGACCCTCGGCCGCACGCCCGAGTGCAGTCGAGCCGCGACCACGTCATCGTCACAGTCGCCAACGCCTCGGTCAGCCGCGAGGACGACACCCTGATGCTTCGAGACCGTTCCGGACGGGTGCTCGAACGGTTCCCCCTCACGTTCATCGCGCCCGATGACCGCACGTACCCCATCGACGCCGATGTCTCCGGACGCACCGTGCGACTGACCCCGTCCAGGGACCTCGCGCGGTCGTCGCGGACCGACGCGGCGCTTCTGGAGAAGGTCCGCGTCGCCGACGCCAACGGCTACAGGAGCAAGGACGAACGCGACGACGCCGCTTTGTCGCGCCTGAGCCGCGAAGTGACCACCGGCGCCACCGTCTCGACCGTGATCGGCGCCGCCTTGGGCGCAGTCCTCGGAGGTGCGGCCGGCTGCCTGTTCGGCCTCGCGGCGGGACCGCTCGGGTGCTTCTTCGCCGGAGTGCCGCTCGGCGCGACCGCCGGCGCCGGTCTCGGTGTGATCATCTCGGGCGGCGTCGCCGGGGCGGCCGTGCTCCACTACTTCGACACCGTCAACCGGCCCTTCAAGGACCTCACGCCGCCGACGTCCACGTCGCCCTCCACAACGGCACGCGCGTCGGCGGCCACTCCCTCCAAACACTGATCCGTCAGCACTGACTCGGCGACCGCCGAGCAGACCGCGGCCCGCCCGGCTATCCGGGCGGGCCGCTCGGCGTCGTCCGAAGGAACCCTTTTGGCGTATCCCCCGTCACATAAGTCACAGTGTGTGCCGTTCTGGCACATATTTGTCGGGGAAGTCTTAGTTTTCTCTCAGCTCAGTTGCGATCCGGCGTCGAGACCGTCACTTCCGGTGCCGGGTCACGATCGGGGGTTCCGGGCTCACAGCCAGTCACATGAGAGGGAGTCATGTCTCTTCGCACATCACTACGCAGCGTCTTCATCGCCTTACTCGCGCTCGCCACGGCCTTGCCGTTCCTGGCGTCGCCCGCGCATGCCGCACCGCAGCAGCCACGCGCACAGGTCCAGCGCAACGCCGACGACGTCACCGTCAAAGTCTTCGGGGCAACGGTCGCCGTGGAGGGCGGCAACCTGGTGTTCCGTAACGCGTCCGGCAAAGCGCTCGACGTGGTTCCGCTGACTTACGTCGGCAAGGACGCCCGCACGTACCCGATCGACGCGACGGTCAAGGGCGACGTCGCCACGCTGGTGCCGTCGAAGGACGCGGCGCGGTCGACGACCACACCGGCGAGCGTCCTGGAAGCGGGTAAGAAGCCGGCTCAGCGGGTCATCTGCGGACCGCAGACCCGCAAGCAGCGCGATAAGGAAGCGCTGGACCAGATGAACTCCGAGCTCGGCACCGCGGCCACCATCGGCGGCATCGCCGGCGCGATCATCGGCGCGGTCCTCGGCCTCATCCTCGGAGCCGGTAATCCGGGGATCGCCTTCATCGCGGGCCCCGTCGGCGCACTGCTCGGTGCAGGAGGCGCGGTCGCGGGTGCCGCCATCAATGGCACGTTTGCCCGCTACTTCAAGACCATCAACAGCCCGTTCAAGCCGAAGGTCTGCAACATCTGACTCATCTCGGTACTCGCTTCACCGTGAGCTCTTGAGCCCGCCTCGTCACGACGAGGCGGGCTCGCTCGTCGCCGCCCACCGCGACCGGCCCCTGTCCGCGCCAGTCCGTGATGAGCGCGTCCACGGAACGGACCACCCGGTAGACGGGGTCGTTCGCCCCCACCGATCGGAGCCACCCGCGGAGCACGCGGGTCCGCAGCGCGGCCGGGGCCGAGCGCAGCGGTTCCACGTCCAGCACCCGGCCGTAGGCACACTGTTCCAGCAGTTCGGTGGCCGGTGGGTCGAGTGCGTCGGCGTCGTCCTGCAGCTGCGACGCGGTGCGCGCGAGTGACTCGGCGGCACCGCCTCCGATGACCTCGTCGAGCAGAGGCAGCACCTCCTTGCGGATCCGCACCCTGGTGAACCGCGGATCATCGTTGTGCGGATCGTCCCAGACCGGGAGTCGCCACCCGGCGCAGGCCTCGCGGGTGTCCGCACGCCGCACACCGAGCAGCGGCCGTCCCCAGGGCGCGGACCACTCCCGCATCCCGGCGATCGACCGGGCCCCGGAACCTCGGGCCAGCCCGAGCAGGACCGTCTCGGCCTGGTCGTCGAGCGTGTGGCCCAGCAGTACGGGCCGGGCGTCGCGGGCCTCACCGAGCGCCGCGTACCGCGCGCGACGCGCGGCCGCCTCGAGTCCCCCCGCACCCTCCACGGTCACCTCGCGGACCTCGGCCGAGGCACCCACTTCGCGGGCCGTCTCGGCGGCTCGCGCAGCCACGGCGGCCGAGCCGGTCTGCAGCCGATGGTCGATCACCACCGCGTGCACGGTGAGGCCGGCCCGGATCGCGGCGGCCGTCAGAGCGAGTGAGTCCGCACCGCCGGACAGCGCGACGCACACCGCGTCGTCGTCCAGGTGCCGATCGGCGAAACCGCGGACCGCGCCGATCAGCGTCTGCTGCGCTCGCCTGGTCATCGCCGCTAGCCGAGCACCCGCTCGATCCAGTCGTCCGGCGCGTCGATCTCCGACATGAGCGGCATCGTCTCGGGCGACGACCAGACGGTGTTGAACCGGTCCATTCCGACGCGGTCGACCACATGGTCCACGAAAGCCTTGCCCCGCACGTACTGCGCCATCTTCGCGTCCATCCCGATCAGCGCGCGGATGAGCCGCTGCAGCGGATTCCGGGGCGCCTTGCGACGCTGGTCGAAGGCCGCGCGGATGGTCGCCACCGTCGGCACCTGCGCGGGACCGACAGCGTCCATGACGTGATCGGCATGTCCTTCGAGCAGCGTTCCGAGCACCAGTACTCGCTCGAACGCCGCGTACTGTTCGGGCGACTGCAGCAGTTGCATGAGACCGATCACGCCCTTCTCACGCGGCTTGCCGCTGCGGACCGACTCGGTGATCCGGGTGACGAGCTCGGCCACCGACTCGTCGCCTTCGCCGGTTAGCGCTCCGACGTTGGTCCTCATGTAGTCGGCGAGCCACGGGTTCGCCGAGAACTGCACCCGGTGGGTCACCTCATGCAGGCAGACCCACAACCGGAAGTCGGACGGATCCACGCGGAGCTGACGTTCCACCGCGATGATGTTCGGAGCCACCAGCATCAGCACGCCCGGTTCCCCGGTCTGCGGATCGGGACTGAATGGGTCGTACTGACCCAGAATCGCGCTCGAGAGGAAGGCCAGCAGACCTCCGGCCTGCACTCCCGCGATCCGTCCGGTGAAACCGGGCCGGTGCGGGCGGACCTCCGGTTGCCGCGTGGCCGCATCGTCCGGACCGAGCATCGCCGGCATCGAGCGCGCGGCGGCGTCGATCCACCCCGATCGGTCCAGGATCTGCGCGGCGGGGACGGCGAGTCCGTCGGCAAGACCCGTGACCTCCCGTACCGGGCCCTCCGCACGCACCGCCGCGTCCGACAGTTCGGCGTACGCCTGGTCGGAGGTGTAGCGCGTGATCCGCGGGCCGGGCCGGGCGACTCGCTTGCCCACCGTGGCGGCCAGGCCCCAGTCGATGTTCTCGACCGGCGTGGCGGAGGACTCGTCGGAAGCCGAGTGCTCGGGAACGTTCATTGATCTTCCTTCCGGTCGGTCAGCCGCGGCAGCCGCAGTCGCGGAGCGCCCCGACCACCGCGTCCACGGCCGGACGCGCGTCGGCCGGTGAGGTCCCGCCGGAGATCATCGCGAACGCCAGGACTCTGCCGTCGACCGTCTGCACTGTTCCGGTCAACGAACTGACGCCGGTCAGTGTTCCGGTCTTGCCGCGAACCCATCCCGCCCCGTCGGTCGACGCCGGGAAGAACCGGTCGGCCAGGGTTCCGGTGCCGTGAGCGACGGGCAGCGAGTCGAGCAGCGAGCGCAGCTTCGGCCGACCGTTCCCGGCGGCCGCCGACATCAGTTCGTCGAGCAGCGACGCGGGCACGCGATCGGAGTACGAGAGGCCCGAGGAATCCACCAGCGTCGCATCCCCCACGTCGAAACCGTTGGTGCGGAGGGTCTTCAAGACCGCCTGCGCTCCGCCCGAGATGCTCGGCTCACCGCCGGTCGCCTCCGCCAGCTCGATGCCGAGCGACTCGGCGAGAACGTTGTCGCTGTACCGCATCATGTCGCCGACCCGGACCGTCAACGGTGCCGACTTCACCGAGGCGATCACCGGCGCACCCGACGGGGCCGTGGTCTCGGCGACCGGGCTGTTGAGTCCGAGCGCCTCGGCGAGTGCGCGGCCGGCGGCGAGCGCCGGCTGATCGGTGCGCGGCGAGTACTCGTCGTTCGGCTTGAGTCGGCCGCCGTCGACCATCAGCGACTCGATCGGCGTGATGTCGCCGCCCTCGATGTCCCGACGGTCCCAGGTCTTCTGCATCGTCGGGCCGGTGAACAGCGAGGTGTCGACGGCGATGGACGTGACGTGCCTGCCGCTCCGCTTGATCTGCTCGGCCAGATCGGAGATCCGGCCGGGCGAGGAGTAGAACGACGGCTCGCCCGCAGGCGTCGACGTCAGAGTCGGATCGCCCGCTCCCACCAGGATCGCTTCACCGTTCGCGCCGACGACCACCTCGGTGGTGACGCGCGAATCGTGCGGCAGGGCCAGCAGCACGGCCGATGCGGTGAGGATCTTGGCGTTGGAGGCGGGCACACGTGGTTCGTCGGCGCCCTGCGACCACAGCACTTTGCCGGTCAGCGGGTCGGACACCTGCCCGGTCAGTTTGCCCAGTGCCGGATCCTTCAAGGGCTTCGCCAGTTGCTTTGCGACCCCCGCGGCCGTCGGGACCGGCGCGTTCGGCGACACCGGGACGATGGCCGGGTCCAGCGATGCCGCAGCCGGACGGGCCGGGGTTCCGGGAGGAACCGGATCGGCCCGGTTCTGGTAGAGCCACCAACCGACGCCCGCGCCCGCCACCAGCACCATCACCAGCACGACGATCAGGATCCAGCGCAGCACTCTGCGCGGCCGCCGGGCGGCGGGACTTGTCGGCTGGGCCACGTATCCTCCGGTCTGCGGTCTGCGTTCGACGGTGTTAACAGTATCCTTGACAGCCGTTGAAGCAATTTCCGGACAGTCCGTCAGCAACGCCAGGAGGCAGCATGGAGTTCGAAGTCACCGTCGAGATCCCCAAGGGTGGCCGCAACAAGTACGAGGTCGATCACGAGACGGGCAAGGTCTACCTCGACCGCTACCTGTACACGCCGATGGGCTACCCGGCCGACTACGGCTACATCGACCACACCCTGGGCGAGGACGGCGATCCGCTGGACGCGATGGTGCTGCTCACGGAGTCGGTGTTCCCGGGTGTCATCGTGAAGGCGCGGATCGTCGGCATGTACACGATGACCGACGAGGCAGGCGGCGACGACAAGCTGCTCGCCGTTCCGGCCGGCGACCCGCGCTGGGACCACATCCAGGACATCGACGATGTCAGTGAGTTCGAGCTCAACGCCATCTCGCACTTCTTCGAGCACTACAAGGATCTCGAGCCGGGCAAGGAAGTGACCCCCGGCGGCTGGGTCGGCAAGGCCGAGGCGGCCAAGGTGGCCCAGGCGGCTGTCGACCGCTACCAGGGCTGAGCCCTCCCCGCACAGACCGAAGAGGAGCAGAGCGCACCCGCGCCCTGCTCCTCTTCCGTCTGCGGCTCGTCCCCCGTTTCGACTCGCTGCGCTCGCTCAACAAGCCTGGGGAGAGCCACCCAGCCCCCGGGCTCATCGAGTAAGCGAGCACGCGCATCGAGACCCCACACAGTTTCGACTCGCTGCGCTCGCTCAACAAGCCTGAGAACACTCGCTCAACAAGCCCGCGAACAGCCACCCAGCCCCAGGCTCATCGAGTAAGCGAGCGAGCGCAGCGAGCACGCGCATCGAGACCCCACACAGTTTCGACTCGCTGCGCTCGCTCAACAAGCCTGGTGAGAACGCTCGCTCAACAAGCCTGAGAAAAGCCACCCAGCCCCCAGGCTCATCGAGTAAGCGAGCGAGCGCAGCGAGCACGCGCATCGAGACCCAGCAACACGCAGCGACTCGCTCCGGTCAGTCGGCCGCGACCGGCTTCGGGTCGTCGCTCTTGCTCTCGGGCGACGGCGGGCGGCGGAGCGAGACCTCCGACCACGTCACCGTGCCGATGATCGACAGGATCGACAGGATCGAGACCGACAGGAACACCTTGTCCATCGAGTCCGCGAAGCCGCGCTTGATCGGCTCCGACAACTCCTTCGGAAGCTTCTCGATGACGGAGGTGTCCTTCATCGTCGCCCCGGCGCCGCCGCCGGCACCGGGGTCCTCCGCCGCGGTGATCAACGAGTGACCGAAGGCCGCGACCTGCGGATCATGGCTGGTAGCCGCCTGCTGGACGGCCGCGGTGAACTCAGGAGTGCCCGACGCGTCTTTGAGCTGATCGGCGATGTTGGGGCCCATCGTCGAGAACAGCAGCGAGAAGAAGACCGCGACGCCGAGCGTGCCGCCGATCTGCCGGAAGAAGGTCGCGGTGCCGGTCGCCATACCGGTGTCGCGGACCGGCAGGATGCTCTGCATCGCCAGCATGAGCGGCTGCGTCAGGTTGCCGAGGCCGAAACCGAGTCCGGCTGCCGCCAGCATCACGAGGTACAGCTGGGTCTGCGTGTCGACGAAGTGCAGCAGGAACGACATCGTCGTGATCAGGATGGAGCCGATGATCGGAAACACCTTGTATCGCCCGGTACGCGAGATCAGCTGGCCGGCCATGATGGAACCGATCATCATGCCGGCCACCATCGGCAGCATCTGCAGACCGGCGACCATCGGGCTCGAGCCACGGAGCACCTGGAAGTACTGGGGCAGCATCGAGATACCGCCGAACATGACCGCACCGACGATGAGGGAGACGAGGATGCCCTGTGCGAAGACCCGGTTCTTGAAGACGCGGAGCGGGATGATCGCCTCGTCGCCCATCTTGTTCTCGATCACAATGAACGCGGCGATACCCGCGGCGCCGATCAGGTAACAGATGACGCTGTTCAGCGACGTCCAGCCCCAGTCACGGCCCTGTTCGGCGACGATCAGCAGCGGCGCGACGGCCACCGCGACAGCGGTAGCGCCCCAGTAGTCGGTGCGGTGTCCGGTCAGCTTCTGCTGCGGGTAGTTCAGCACCTTGTAGACCACCACCAGTGCGATGAGGCCGATCGGCACGTTCACCAGGAACACCCAGCGCCAACCGGAGACGCCCAGGATCGAGTTCGCGCCGGCGAGGAAACCGCCGAGCACCGGGCCGAGCACGCTGGACGTGCCGAAGACCGCCAGGAAGTAACCCTGGTACTTGGCGCGTTCCAGCGGTGCGACGATATCGGCGATCGTGGTGATCGCCAGCGTGAACAGACCGCCCGCGCCGAGACCCTGGAGCGCACGGAAGCCGGCCAGCTCGTACATCGACGTCGACATGCTGCACAGGAGCGACCCGATGATGAAGATCGTGATCGCGAGCAGGAAGAACTGCTTGCGTCCGTAGATGTCCGACAGCTTGCCGTAGAGCGGCGTCACGATCGTCGAGGTCACCAGGTAAGCGGTGGTGACCCACGCCTGCAGGTCGTATCCGTGCAGGTCGTCGGCGATGGTGCGGATCGCCGTCGACACGATCGTCTGGTCGAGCGCGGCGAGGAACATGCCGATCATGAGTCCGCTCATGATCGTGAGGACCTGACGATGCGTCAGGTTCCGGCCGGGGAAGTCCGCGGCGGCAGTTGGTGAACTCATCAATCAGCTTTCGTGGTGCAGGGGAAGATTCGGGTTTCGACCGCGTCGACGAACCGGCCGAGGAGGCGGACGAATATCTCGAACTCCTCCGCGGACCAGTCCTCCACGGTTTCGCCGACGAGTCGTCGTCTCGACTCGGCGATCTCGCAGACCTTCTCCCGGCCGTCGTCGGTGAGGACCAGCTGCGACGCACGCCCGTCTTCGGGGTGCGCCTCGCGCCGGACGAATCCTTCCTTCACCAACTGCGCGACGTGCCGACTGGTGGTCGAGGGGTCTGTCACCAGCCGATCGGCGAGGTCGCGCGAGCGCATCGGGCCGTTCCGCAGGACGAAGAGCGCTCGGTACGCGGCGGTCTCGAGTGAGCCATTGCGTTCGTTCCAGATTCCGGTGTGCAGCGCCCGATCCCTGAGCCGCGTGTATCGGCTGAGGGCGACGAACATCTCGTCGAGCTGTTCGGGCGTCGCTTTCACTCTCATCCCTCTTCGTTGCAGTCTGCAATCAACTAATTGCGCTCTGCAAGTATGAGAGGTGCCGGCTCCCGGCCGCAACTGAGAAATTTCGGCATAAATGGACGTACGTCCCGCGCCCGGCGAACCCCACCGCGCCCGCTGTGAAAGCGGACGAGAAATCTACCGCCGCACCAGATCCGACAGCGCTGCCAGCAGACGATCGACATCGTCCGACGACGTCCCGAGACCGAAGCTGGCCCGGACCGCACCGTCGGGGTAGCCCAGCTTCCGCAGCAGCGGATGCGCGCAGAACTTGCCGTCGCGCACGCCGATCCCCCGCGTCACCGACAGATATTCGGCGACACTGCGCGGGGAATGGTTCTCCACGGTGAAGCCGGCGATGCCGACGCGGTCGGCCGCATCGTCGAAGACCCGCAGCGGATGCACGCCGGGCAGCAGCGCCAACCCCTCGTCGAGACGCTGCTGCAACCGGTGCTCGTGATAGCCGATCTCCTCGAAACCGATGTCCTGCAGGGCCTGCGCCGCCGCTGCGAGCGCCACCACCCCCAGCGTGTTGGGAGATCCGGCTTCGTGACGAGCGGCACCGGTGTGCCACGCGACTCCGCCGTCGAGGTCGACGTCGGCGGTGGCGCCGCCGCCGGCCAGGTACGGTTCCGCCGCATCGAGCCAGTCGCCGCGGCCCACCAGCACGCCCGCACCGAACGGCGCGTACAGCTTGTGGCCGGAGAAGACGAGGTAGTCGATGCCCCAGGACGCGATCGAGACGGCGCGGTGCGGGACCAGTTGCGCGGCGTCCACCAGAATGCGCGCGCCGTGCCGATGCGCCGCCGCGGCCAGCCGTCCGATCGGCAGCACCTCGCCGGTCACGTTCGACGCACCGGTGATCGCGAGCAACGCGGCGGGCGCGGCAGCGAGTTCTGCTTCGAGCCGCCCCACCGTCTCTTCGACGGTGCGGGCCGCCGGCACCACGCGAGCACGGCCGGTCCGGGTCCAGGGCAGCAGGTTGGCGTGGTGCTCGATGTCGAGCACCACCACGTCGCCGGGGGTGACGTGCGCGGCGAGATTGACGGCGTCGGTGGTGTTGCGCGTGAACACCACCGCGTCGTCGCTTCGACCGCCGACGAACCGCCGGACGGTCTCCCGAGCCTGTTCGTATCGCGCTGTCGTGACCTGAGAGAGATGGCCCGCGCCCCGATGCACGCTCGCATACTCGGTCAACGCGCCGGAGAGCCGTTCCGCGACAGACACGAGAGCCGGGGCCGATGCCGCGTAGTCGAGGTTCGCGTAGACGGTCTCGCCCCCTGCGGTGGTCGGCACCGTGGTGTCGGCACCGACCACCGGCGCGAGGGGACGAATGGGTGCCGGGCACACGGCCCGGTCGAGGATTGCGGTCATGACACGACTCCAGTAGATCTCCGCACTTGCCGGACGTCGGTCGACGCCGGCCGGGTCGTCACCTGGAGCACCCCACCGCGGTGGAGGGTTGCCGACCGGCCAGCCAGGGCTTCGCACCGGTTCTCGTGACCCGCCGTCAAGGATGCCGGTACGCGTCATTCGCGGAAAGCATTAAAACCACGGCGGGTGTAATCACCGGCGGATCCGCAGTTAGCGTGGTTTCAACATCCCTGTTCAGAAAGGCCTCCCGTGGTTCATCCGTCCGACCCGCAGTATCCGAGCGGCGCTCCCGGCCGGCCCCTGCCACAACCGCCCCTGACACAACCGCCACAGCCGTCGCCGTACGGGCCGCCCCACCGGTACGGACCCGCGCAGCCGCCGTACGCACCGAACCCCTTCCCGCCCGGCCCGTGGCCGCAGCAGCCGCCGGTGAAGGGTCCGAAGCCGATGTTCTTCGGCATCGTGGCGGTGACCGCACTGGTGGTCGCCGGACTGACGACGCTGCTGATCCTCGCCCCCTGGGACTCCGACAGCGACACCGGTGCGGCGCCGGAGACCACGCGGACGTTCGCGCTCAAGGGCGGGACGTCCGTGGAGGTCCGGGTGCCCGCCGGCTGGACCGCCGTCACCGACACCAACGACGGCGCGCCCGTCGTGGTGCTGCGGGCCGCCGACGACGACCGGGTGCTGTCGCAGATGTCCGACGACCTCACCTCGCTCGGCGAATCCGGCTCGGGGACCCCGGTACACACGGTGGTGGTGTTCGCCGACAGTTGCTCCGGAACCGCCTCCGTCGGCGAGTGGAAGACCAAGAGCCGTGACGACTCCGCGAACGGCCACACCGAGCAGTGGCTGTACGCGACCTCGAGCGTCGACGGTCGCACCTGCGTCAACATGTCGGGTGCCGACGCGGGCGCCGACCCCGTCTCCGCCGGATCCGCGGGCCGCGACCTCCTCAAGCGGTTGATCAGGGAGAAGCGCATCACAGCAACGAAGTCCGTCTAGCTCTCGCGGGTAACCTGGCCAGGTGCCTGCCGGTCTGTCGTTTCTGCTGTCGAACACCGATCTCAACGCCCGCGGATTCGGAGTGCGCGCCGCGTTCGGCTCCGTGGCGCAGGCGCGAGAGGCCCTCGCCGCCGGCACCGTCGACTTCGTCGGCGGCGCCCTCGGCTTCGACACCGGCGGTCCCGCATCATTGATCGCCCCCGAACGGGTCGACTTCTCCCCCGCAGCCACTCCCGCGACGGTCGACGGCTCGGTGGTCGCGGAGGTCTCGGTGACCCCGGACTCGGTGCACCGCGAGCGAGTCGTCCGCGCACTCGACGCCATCGCGTCGGGCGCCGCCGAGAAGGTGGTCGTGGCTCGCAGCCTGGGCGCGTCGCTCACCCGGGCCGTCGAGCCTGCCGAACTGATCGGCCGATTCACGGCCACTGCCGGCGGGTCGACGGTGTTCGCCGCCGATCTGAGCGCAGCGCCGGGACACGACGGCAACTGGCTGATCGGCGCGAGTCCGGAACTCCTGCTCCGCAAACGCGGTTCCATCCTCCAATGCGTTCCCTACGCGGGGTCGGCCCCGAAGTTCGACGCCGGAGGCCGTCCCGTTCCGAACGCCGCCGAGGAACTCAGCCGTTCGGCGAAGGACTTGCGCGAGCACGCGTACGTCGTCGACTATCTGCGCGACCTGCTCCAACCGCTGTGCAGCCGTATCGCCATCCCCGACCGGCCGCAGACCATCTCCACCAACCACGTCTGGCATCTGGCGACGCCGATCACCGGAGAGCTGGCCGATCCGACGATCACGGCGCTGGAACTGGCGGCGCTGCTCTCCCCGACGCCCGCCGTCTGCGGGACACCGACCGAAGCCGCGGCGCGGATCATCGAGGAGGTCGAAGGACCGCGGGAGTTCTACGCCGGAACCGTCGGCTGGTGCGACGCCGCCGGCGACGGGGAATGGGTGGTCTCGATCCGGTGTCTCGAGCTCGACTCGTCACGCACGAGGGTCAGCGCCTGGGCCGGAGGCGGCATCGTCGCCGGCTCCGACCCCGACGCCGAGGTGGCCGAGACTACCGCGAAGTTCCAGACGGTGCTCAGTGCACTGGCCGACGCGGACCGCCCGGTGCGTGCCGACGCCTGAGCTCAGCCCAGCGCCGCGTCCAGATCGCGCAGCAGATCGTCCGCGCTCTCCAGACCCACCGACAGCCGGACCATCGAGTCGGTGAGACCGATCGCCGCACGGCCGTCGGGCCCCATCGCCCGGTGGGTGGTGGTGGCCGGATGCGTGATGAGGCTCTTGGCGTCACCGAGGTTGTTGGAGATGTCGATGATCTGCAGTCCGTTGAGCACTTCGAAGGCCCGCTCCTTGCCGGAAAGACCCGGCCGGTCGGCGAGTTCGAACGTGATGACCGTTCCCCCGCCGGACATCTGCGAGCGCGCCAGCTCGTACTGCGGGTGCGACGACAGGAAGGGATAGATCGCCTTGGCCACCCGGGGATCGGCGTCGAGGAATTCGGCGACTCGCAGCGCGGTGGCGACCGACTGGTCGAGGCGCAGCTTCATCGTCTCGAGGCCCTTGAGCATCACCCACGCGTTGAACGGACTGAGCGCCGGACCGGTGTGACGCATCAGTTCCCGCACCGGGCCGTCGATGAACTCCTGCGTGCCGAGCACCGCACCGCCCATCACCCGGCCCTGGCCGTCGATGTGCTTGGTTCCCGAATACACGATGACGTCGGCGCCCATGTCCAGACCGCGCTGCAGCAGCGGGGTCGCGAAGACGTTGTCGAGCACCACCGTCGCGCCGGCCGCGTGCGCCATCTGCGACACCTTGCGGACATCGACCAGCGTCTGCATCGGATTCGACGGCGTCTCGAAGAACACCGCGTCCGTCGGCTCGGCGAGGGCCCGCTCCCACTGGTCGAGGTCTTCTCCGTCGACGAAGACCGTCTCGACGCCCCAGGACGGGAGGATCTCGTTGCAGATCACGAAGCAGGAACCGAAGAGGCTGCGCGCCGCGACGAGGCGGCTGCCCTTCTTCAGCAGCGCACCCAGTGCCACGAACACCGCGGCCATGCCGCTCGCCGTCGCGAAGCAGGCCTGCGTCCCCTCGATCTGGCGGAGCCGCTCCTGAAACATCGCGACGGTCGGATTCCCGTAGCGGGTGTAGACGAAACGCTGTTCTTCGCCGGTGAAGGCGCGTTCGGCCGCCTCGGCCGACTCGTAGACGTATCCGCTGTTGAGGTAGAGCGCTTCGGAGGTCTCGAAGAAGCCGGAGCGAAGGATCCCACCGCGCACGGCGACGGTCTCTGGAGAAACCCAGTCGGGCAGCTCTCGGCTCATTTCACAGACTCCTTCATGACTGTCGCCAGGGCAGCGACGCGGCGCGCCAACCGGCCCCGCCACGGTGCCCGTCGGCGTCGATCGGGCCTTCGAACCCGTCGAGAATGTTGTACGCCTGCCCGAATCCGGCGGCGACCGCGGCCTCCGCGGCACCGATGGACCGATGGCCCGAGCGGCACAGGAACAGCAGTTCGTCGTCCGGCTCCACGCCGGCCTCGCGCAGTTGGTCGACGAAGCGCGGATTGGGCGCACCGTTCGGGTAGTCGATCCACTCGACGAACAGCGTGCGCTTGCCGAGCGATTCGGTGTCCGGCACTCCGACGAAGTTCCATTCCGCTTGCGTGCGGCAGTCGATGAGGACTGCCTTCGGATTCTCCGCGAGCCGCTGCCATGCCTGCTCACACGTCACGTCGCCGCTGTAAGTCATCGGTTGCACACCTTCCACTCACCGTTCTCCCGGATCAGCCGCAGCGAGGTCGTCTGTTCGTCGTCCGCGGTGTTCTCGCGGTTCCAATGCGCTTTCACGGTGGCGCTGTCGCCGGTGACTTCCACGTCCATGTTCGGCACGACGATCTTGCCCTTGGCCTCGTTCTCGGCGCGGTTCTGCTCCGCGAACTGGACCGACTTCGGGAAGTCGGCGGCGTCCACATCGGCCTGACAGAACGAGCCGACGTACTGGTCGTAGTTGAGCGTGCCCATCGCGCTGTACATGTCGTTGACCGTGTGCTGCACCTGAGCGGAGTCGCTGAGCCGTTCCTCCGGCGGATTCACCAGAGCGGCGATCAGGACCCACGCCAGCAGCACCACCACGAGCGCACCGGCCAGAATCATCGGGAGCGCCGCTTTCCACGACCGCGGCTGGTCGTCCTCCGGGAGGTCGTGAGACGCCGGCTGGTCTTCGTTCATGACAGCCGAGTGTATCGGCCCATGTCCAGGGACTTTCAACCGTGCCGTCCGGCAACGGGCCACCTTCACCGGGCGCGATTCGTCAATAGTTTTCGGCACCCGATCTTCGACTGAGGTATACCTCACATCGAAATTTTGGCGGCGACCTCACAAGACATAACGTAGAGGTATCCCTGTCCAACCAGCTGAGGAAGCACCTGGAAATGAGTGACAACAGCCGCCCGTTGCGGGTCGCGATCGTCGGTGCCGGGCCGGCCGGCATCTACTGCGCCGATGCACTGATGAAGTCCGACACCGCGTCCGAGCGCGGCGTGAGCATCGATCTCTACGAGCGCATGCCCGCCCCGTTCGGTCTCATCCGGTACGGCGTCGCACCCGATCACCCGCGCATCAAGGGCATCATCAACGCTCTGCACAAGGTGCTCGACAAGCCCCAGGTCCGCCTGCTCGGCAACATCGACTACGGCACCGACATCACCCTCGCCGACCTGCGCAAGCACTACGACGCCGTCGTCTTCTCCACGGGCGCCACCGACGACCGCGCTCTGCAGATCCCGGGCGTCGACCTCGAGCGCAGCTACGGCGCCGGCGAGTTCGTGGCCTGGTACGACGGCCACCCGGACTTCTCCCGCGAATGGCCGCTGGAGGAGGAGAAGGTCGCCGTGATCGGTGTCGGGAACGTGGCCCTCGACGTGGCCCGCGTTCTTGCCAAGACGGGCGACGAGCTGCTCCCGACCGAGATCCCGGACAACGTCTACCAGGGGCTCAAGGCCAACAAGGCGGTGGAGGTGCACGTCTTCGGACGCCGCGGCCCCGCCCAGGCCAAGTTCACTCCGCTGGAGCTCAAGGAACTCGACCACTCGCCGAACATCGAGGTCATCGTCGATCCCGAGGACATCGAGTACGACGAGGGATCGGCCGTCGCGCGCCGCTCCAGCAAGATCACCGACCAGGTCGCGACGATCATCGAGAACTACGCGATCCGCGAGCCCAAGCAGGGTGCGATCCACAAGCTCTTCCTGCACTTCTTCGAGAACCCGACGGAGATCCTCGGCGAGGACGGCAAGGTGGTCGGACTCCGCACCGAGCGCACCGAGCTCGACGGAACCGGCAACGTCAAGGGCACCGGCAAGACCCGCGATTGGGACGTCACCGCCGTCTACCGGGCGGTCGGCTATCTGTCGGACAATCTGCCGGAGATCCCGTTCGACGACCAGGCGGGCGTGATCCCCAACGAGGCCGGCCGGATCTTCGACGACGGCAAGCACCTCACCGGCCTGTACACCACCGGCTGGATCAAGCGCGGTCCGGTCGGCCTCATCGGCCACACCAAGGGCGACGCGAACGAGACGGTCGAGTGCATCCTCGAGGACATGCGCAACGGGGTCCTCAACGAGGTCGAGGACGCCTCCGAGGCCTCCGTCGTGGATCTGCTCGAATCTCGCGGCATCCCGTTCACCACCTGGGACGGCTGGTACCGGCTCGACGAGCACGAGCGCAAGCTCGGCGAAGCGCAGGGCCGCGACCGCGTCAAGGTCGTCGAGCGCGAGGACATGCTCGCCGCCTCCGAACCCCACAAGGTGAACCGGGGCTGACGGCCGCGCTGCCCAGTCCCAGGCTGGTTGAGCAAGCGCAACCCCGGCTGCCTGCTCGACCCGACTCCCCCAGGCTGCCTGCTCGACCCGACTCCCCCAGGCTGGTTGAGCAAGCGCAGCCCCCCAGGCTGGTTGAGCAAGCGCAGCCCCCCAGGCTGGTTGAGCGAGCGCAACCCCCAGGCTGGTTGAGCGAGTCGAAACCACCGTCACCCACCACACCCGAAAACCGAAGGGAGGGCGACCGATCCCGGTCGCCCTCCCTTCGCGTCTGCGACGTCAGTTCACCGCCGTCGCCGGTCTCTACGAGCCGTTGCCGACGGTGGTGGACTTGTCCTTCGGCTGCGCTCGACGCACGTTCTGCCAGAACCCGACGTTGTTCATCGGGTTCTCGACTTGCTGCCCGATGGTGTAGCCGGAGATCGACGCGGGCCAGCAGCCCTTCCATGTGGTGTCGAAGGCGACGAAGGTCTTGCCCGGCTTCAGCTCACCGAGCTTGTTGGTGATCTTGCCGTCCTTGTCCTTCGTCTGCGGAACCCACTTGCTGGCACCGCCGAACTCGGTCACCGTCACACCGGTCATGGTCGAGCCGCCGATGTTCGTGACGCCCATCCAGCGATGCATCTGCCAGACGGGACCGTCGGACCAATTCGGACCCCACAGTTTGAAGGTGCAGGAGATCCCGCCGATGATCTGGAGGTCGCCGGGGGTGCCGGCGTGCGCCTGCGGAACCGCAGCCAGAGAACCCGCGCCGATCGCGCCGGCGGCAGCTACCGCCGCCGCCATCCGTGTCAGGGACTTCTTCATGTCAAGAGCCTTTCGTGTCGTCGGTCGGTAGGTCGACTGGTCCCACCCTTACTCGTGTATCGGGGCTCGCACAGACCTTTGTTACCCAATCGTTCAGGAGACGCACAGGATTGAAACCATCGGCAGACCTGCCCCGGGCCGGGTTCGGCGCCATGACTTAGGTAAGGTATGCCTTTGTGAAAAAGGTGATCGGGGCCGTCGTTCTGGTGGTCGCCATAGGCATCGCGTTCGTCGCATCGATCGCGATCGGCACACGCGACGTGCCGCCGGGTGAGGTCCTGAACGCACTGCTGCACGGATCGAGCAGTCCCGACGGGCTCGGAGTTTTGGTCCACAGCAGGCTGATCCGCACGGTGCTCGGTCTCGTGGTGGGACTGGCGATCGGCGCGGCCGGCGCACTCGCGCAAGGGCATACGCGCAATCCGCTCGCCGACCCCGGTCTGCTCGGGATCAACGCGGGCGCTGCCTGCGCGGTGGTCACCGGGGTTTTCGTCTTCGGTACCTCCGGCCCTCTGGCCAACACCGTCCTGGCGCTGGCGGGCGCGTTCGTCGCCGCGGCGGCGGTGTTCGGGCTGTCGACGGTCACCGGATCGTCGCCGCTGACACTCGTGCTGGCCGGAGCCGGGCTCAGCGCGTGTCTCACGGCGGTGTCCTCCGCACTCGTCCTCTCGGACGGCGCCACCCTCGACACCTGGCGGTTCTGGAACGTCGGAGCCGTCTCGGGCCGCGGCGCCGACGTGCTGTGGACCACGCTGCCCTTCATCGTGGTGGGACTGGTTCTCGCCTTCGCGGGCGGATGGTTCCTCAACCTGATGAGCCTCGGCGACGACATGGCGACGGCATTGGGCGGTCGCGTCGGTCTCATCCGGGTCACCGGCATCATCGGCATCGCGCTCCTCGCCGGGGCCGCGACCGCCGCGTGCGGGCCGATCGTGTTCCTCGGGCTGATCGTTCCCCATATCGCTCGCGCGTTCACCGGGCCCGACTACCGCTGGATCGTCCCCTACTCGGCACTCGCCGGCGCACTTCTGATCCTGGTCTGCGATGTCATCGGCCGGGTCATCGCCCGGCCGGGCGAGGCACAGGTGAGCGTGGTGCTGGCGCTGATCGGCGGGCCGATGCTCATGATCATGGTCCGACGCAGGAGGCTCCCGACCGTATGACCGCCACCGTTCGCCCGCCCATCACGATCGGCGTCGGCAGCGCCCGATGGGTCGTCCGCCGCAGACTCGCGGCCTGCTCCCTCGCCGGCGCCCTGCTCGCGCTGGTCCTCTTCCTGATCGGGCTGTCGGTGGGGTTCACCACGCCCGTCGATGTGGCGCGCATTCTGCTCGGCGGCGGCCGCGTCGCCGAGAACATCGTCATCTTCGACGACATGCTGCCGCGTGTGCTCGTGGCGGCGCTGGCCGGCTTCGGCCTCGGTCTCGCCGGTTGCCTCACACAGGTGATCACCCGCAACCCGCTCGCCGTCCCGGACATGCTGGGCATCACCACCGGCGCGAGTGCCGGTGCCGTACTTGCCCTGACCTCGGCGAGCACCGGATTCGGCGGCTTCTTCGCGAACCTCGGCGTGCCGCTGTCGGCGCTGATCGGCGGCCTCGCGACCGCGGCGCTGATGTACGTGCTGGCCTGGACCAAGGGCCAGGTGGTCACCAGCACACTGCGCCTCATCCTCATCGGTGTCGGGATGACCTGGATGATGCAGGCCGCGGTCGGATACCTGATGTCACGTGCGGACCTGCACGACGCCGCGAGCGCGCAGACGTGGATCATCGGCTCGCTGGCGAATACCGGCTGGAGTTCGGTGCCGCCGGTGGCGGTGGCCGCGGCCATCGGAATCGTCTGGACCGCGATCATCGCGCGCACGCTCGCCGTCAGCGGCCTCGGGCCCGACGTGGCCCGTGCGCTCGGCGTACGTCTCGGCGTCGTCACCTACGGAACGCTGCTCACCGCCGTGGTGGTCGCGTCGCTCGCGGTGTCGGCGGCCGGGCCCATCGCCTTCGTGGGCCTGGCCGCGCCGCAGATCGCCGTCCGCCTGGCCCGCAGTTCTCAACCCACGCCGGTGTTCTCGGGCGTGGTCGGGGCGTGCATCGTCCTGGCCGCCGACATCGTGTGCCGCACGGTCCTGCCCGACGGTCTGCCGGTGGGCGTGGTCACCGCGGCGGTCGGCGGACCGTTCCTCGTCTTCATGATCGTGCAGGCGGCACGCAAGTCCTCGGTGTAGCGGATCGTCGGTGCCGGCGGATCAGCTCATACCCGGCGGGATCCGCCCGGGTCGAGGGGGCGGGGGTCCGGCCGGTCGCTGGCCACCGGGCCCCACCGGTCCGCGCGGTCCCGGCTGCGCCATCGGTCCAGGACGCTGCGGAGGTCCCTGAGGCATCGGAGGTCGGGGCATCGGGGGCGCCTCGCGCCGAATCGGGCGCTCCGGAACCCGGATCGCCTGAGTTCCCGCCTCCATCGCCTCGGTATCGGTCTCGTCGGCCGGCGACGGCGCGGTCTGCGGAATCGGCTTGATCTCGGTCGGCGTCTCCGCGTCGTGGTCCGCGCGCAGAGGCGTCACCAGTCCCGCTGCGCGCGTGGCCTTCTCGCGCGCGATCTCAATCGTGGGTGCGGTCGCCACCGCCACCCCCATCCGCCGGCGCGCGTAGCTCTCGGGCTTACCGAACAGGCGCAGATCCACGTCGGGATCGGCGAGGGCGTCGGCGACGCCTGCGAATCCGATGGCCGTGTCCTCGTGCTCGCCGTAAATCACCGCCGAGGCGCCGGGCGCACGGGCAATCGTGTTCACCGGCAGTCCGAGGACGGCTCGAGCGTGGAGTTCGAACTCCGACAGGCGCTGCGTGGCCATGGTGACCAGACCGGTGTCGTGCGGGCGCGGGCTCACCTCCGAGAAGTAGACCTCGTCGCCTTTGATGAAGAGTTCGACGCCGAACACTCCCCTGCCGGTGGCGACCCCGTCGCCCATCGCGGTCGCGATCCGGGCCGCGATCGAACGCGCTATGTCGTAGGCGGCCGGGCTCATCGGCTGCGGCTGCCAACTCTCGACGTAGTCTCCGTCCACCTGGCGGTGGCCGATCGGATCGCAGAAGTACGTGGCCAGTCGCCCGGTGGCAGGGTCGACGGCGCGGACCGTGAGAAGAGTGATCTCGTAGTCGAATTCGACGAACCCCTCGACGATCACGCGGTCGTTGTTGACTCGGGCTCCGGTCCGGGCCGCCTCCCACGCCGCGTCGACGTCCTCGGGGCCGCGAAGGACCGACTGCCCCTTGCCCGACGACGACATCACCGGCTTCACCACACACGGGAATCCGATGCTCCCGGCCGCCGCGCGCATCTCCTCGAGCGATCCCGCGAAAAGGTACGGGGACGTCGGCAGGCCGAGTTCTTCGTCGGCCAGCCGCCGGATGCGCTCGCGATTGAGAGTCGCGGAGACGGCCTTCGCACTCGGGATCACTTCGGCGATCGACTCGGCTTCCACTCGCTCCAGGGCTTCGGTTGCGATGGCCTCGATCTCCGGGAGCACGTAGTGCGGGCGATGTTTGTCGATCACCGCGCGCACTTGGTCCGGATCCATCATGTCGATCACCTCGGCGTGGTGCGCCACCTGGTGCGCCGGGGCGTCGGCGTAGCGATCAACGGCGATCACTTCGACGCCGAACCGCTGCAGCGCGATCGTGACCTCCTTGCCGAGTTCGCCCGAGCCGAGCAGCAACACCTTCACCGCGGTCGGACTCAGCGGAGTTCCGATCACCTTTGCAACCATGCCCTGGATTCTACGGGTGCACAGCTCCGGAGACGGTCGGCGCTCGCTCGGCCGAATGACCTCGTGAGCGGGCGGTGCACCGAACGCACACGTTCTACGCTGGGGGCATGACCGATTGGCGTGCACCTCGTGCGGCCGCGGGGGTCCGGGAGCACTGGAGCCTGCTGGTGGCAGCGCAGCAGGATCGGCTCGTAATACCGAACGACTGCAACCCAGATCATCGTGCCGTCGGAGGAACTTCATTCACTGCTGCCGAGTTCCGCTGAGGCCACCGCACTTCCGTGCTCCCGGCCGGTGTGTCCGGTCAGGCGGCCAGGAGGGTGTCGAGGTAGTTCTCGATCCGGGATTCGCTGGGTTCGGGCGGTGGCTGGGGTTGGTGGTCCGGTAGGAGTTCGGCGTGGTGGATCTGGTTGATCCGCCATCCGGGCGGTCTTGTCCCGCCGCGGCTGGTGTTGCCGCTGGGTCGCCAGACGACGCGCCCGGCGTGGGGTCCGTCGATCAGGATCATCGTCTGCCATTGCCCGGGGCGGGGTCCGACGGAGCGATTGTGGCGTCCGCATGCGGCGCCGAGGTGGTCGATGTCGGTGGGTCCGCCGTCGGCCCAGTCGGGGAAGTGATGGGCTTGGGTGCGGGTGAACGGGGCTGCGCAGCCGGGGGCGGTGCAGCCGCGGTCGCGGGCGAAGATCATCAGCCGCTGTGCCCGCGACGCGAGCCGGCGTCCTCGTCCGAGGTAGAGGGCTTGTCCGGTGTGGGCGGAGAAGACGGCCAGGTGCGGGGTCGCGGTGGCGGCGACTTCGATCAACTCCGCCACCGGCACCCGGGTCCCGGTCGCGGTCAACGCGATCCCGGCGTGCTCGGCCAACTCGTGGTCGGTGACGGTGATGACCAGATCACCCGACCGCCGACCACCCCCAACACCACTGCGGGAGGCGCGCAGCAGCGCTTGCAGACCATCATGGGTGCGCTGCCCCGGCGTGCGAGTATCACGCTCCACCGCGGCCGCCAGCGCGGCCGGGTCCGCCGACTCCACGGTCCCCGACGGGGAGTCGGGGTCGTCGGGGTTGTTCATCCCCGGTGCCGCCCACGACGGCAGTGCGGCTTCCATTTCCGCGCGCAGGGCCGGGGTGAGGTAGCCGCGGACTTTGCTCATCAGCCGCAGATCTTGGGGCAGGATCGTGAAGCCGCGCAGGCGTTTGCGGTCGCGTTCGTCGGTGACGGTCCCGTCCGGGTCCAGGTGCGCCAGCAGTCGGATGCCGGCGGTGCGGACACCGGCCGGACTCAACTCGCGGGCGACCCACGCCAACTGCACCTCGGCCCGTGCTCGGGTGTCGGCGTCGATGGCGGTGGGGATCTTGTCCATGACGGCGTCGATCTCGCGGACGTGGTCGGCGCCGATCGCTCCCTCGCCCACCGCGACCGCGGTCGCCGGCAGTACCGGTGGGCGGGTTTGGCCTTGCAGGTCGGTGAATCGTCCGATGCCTGCGGCGCTGAGGCGTCGGCGGCGGGCGGCGCCGTCACCGAGCCGCAACCCCTGCGCCAGATACTGATGCACGGACAGGTATCCGGCTTTGCGGTAGGCGCCGCGGTCGGAGACCTCCACCAGCACTGCGGCGTCGACACCGTCGAGACGACGATGCGTACGCTCCAATGTCTCGACCGTCTCCAACAGGGTGTCTTCGGTCACCGCGGACAGCGGCAGGGACGCGAACTTGGTCGCCGCAGCCTCCAACAGCCGGGCGAGGGCGGCCGGGTCGTCCGGCAGCAGCACCTCCGACGTGACCATCGAACCCACCCCCTTTCGACCTGCATAGTGTCCGAGAACACTTCCTGCTGTGCTTCTATGTTCGAACTCTACCGCCGCCCTCTGACAAAACCTCTGGCACAGCCCGCCGAAGCGCCTCGGCGAATCTCACCGCCGACGCCGGCGTCAATCGTGCGTAGCTGACGACGACCCCGTCCACCGACTGCTTGTCTGCCAACGGGTAGTCGGAGACGGCGCGCACCAGCCATCCCGATCGTTCCAGTCGATCACGCACCTGGGCTCCCGGAACGCGGTCGATCACGATCGTCGCGTGCAGCCCGGCGTCGACGCCGATGATCGGCATCTCGGGACAGCGCTCAATCACCGCCGCCGACAACGCATTTCGTCGATCACGATAGGTGCGGGCGACCTTCGCCAGATGCGTCGCGAGGTGGCCGCGGGAGATGAACTCCGCGAGGGTGCCCGCCACCGGCTCCGCCACCGACCACGCACGCCCGGCGTACCTCCGCCCTACGGCGTCGGACAGCACGCCCGGCGGCACCGTCCACGCAACCGCCAACCCGACGGTGAGCGTCTTCGACGCTGTGCCCACATACCCCACGAATTCGCGCGCACCGGGAAGTGCCTGCAGAGCGGGCAGCGGCGGAACGTCGTACCGGAACTCGCCGTCGTAGTCGTCCTCGATGATCACCGAGCCGGTCCGGCGCGCCCACTCCACCAATCGCGCGCGTCGATCCACCGACATCCTGTGGCCGAGCGGATACTGGTGCGCAGGCGTCGTGTACACCAGGCAGCGATCGTCCGGAAGCCGGCCGACACACACGCCGTCCGCGTCCACCTCCACCGGTTCCACCGAGAAACCGGCGCGCGCGAGTTCCCGCTGCGCCTCCGCGTATCCGGGCGCTTCGACGAAGGCGCGCCGAATCCCCGACTCCCACGCCGCCTCGCCGAGCAGTGCGAACCCACATGACGATCCGGGAGTCAGCAGGATCTCTTCGGCGTGCACCCCTCGATGCCTGCGCAGGTGCTCCCCCAGTGCGGCCGTCAGAGCCGTCGTCCCGGCCGTCGACGGCTCGGGCGTCCACGTCGCCGCCCGCACGCAGCTGCGCCACCGACGCGCGTCGATCAGCGAACCGTCCGGCACCCCGGGCCGCAGATCTCCGATGATCCGCGGAACCGCACCCTCCCCACGCACGACGACGGGCGCCGATTCCTCCGTCACATGCGATCTCGCACCGAGCCGTACCGCCGCGCGCGCACCGGCACGCACTCGTGTGCCCGCACCGGGGATCCCGTCGAGGAAGCCGGCCGCGATCAGTTCGTCGTAGCAACCGGTCACCACCGATCGCGAGCAGCTCAGTTGCCGGGCCAGCACTCGGGTGGACGGCAGCCAGTCGCCCTCGGCGAGCCGGCCGTCGACGATTGCGGCGAGGAGTTCATCCACCAAGCGTCTGCTCCGCACCGGCGTGGGCAGACTGATCGGCAGATGGAGGTCCCGGGGAGTCCGCGCCACGACGTCACCTCCCCTTCCCCGACCGACCTCTGATATCCGAGGCCCGACCACCATCGATACTGGTCTCCAGAATTGCTCGATTCTGGATCTTCTCTCAAGTCCAGTATGGCTCTGTACTGGAGTCATGGAGAACCTGACTCGCAAGCGCGACCGCCAGAGCACCGACCGCGACAGCCTCGACCGTCTCCTCGACCAGCAGTGGTGGGGAGTGCTGTCCACGGCCTTCGGTGAGGGAGGCACCGCCGCCGTACGCAGCGTGCCCACCCTGCATGTGCGCGACGGCGACCGCATCCTCCTGCACGGATCCACCGGTGCCGGAGTGATGGGATCACGCCGCCCCGCCGATCAGCGCTCGGCCTTCTGCGTCACCGCGATGGACGCCCTCGTCCTCGCGAACTCGACATTCGACTCCACCGTGCATTTCCGCTCGGCGGTGGTCTACGGCCGACTGGAGAACGCACGGGCCGACGATCGCGCCGAACTGCTGACCCGGTTCACCGACCTACTCACACCCGGCCGGAACGACGAGGTACGTCCGATGACGAAACGGGAGATCGCGGCCACCAATGTGACGGTTCTGCGGATCGAGGAGGGTGAGTGGGTCTACAAGGCGAATGCCGGCGAGGGCGTCGTCCGCCCCGACGACGAGGTCACCGCGTGGTGCGGCGTGATTCCGTTCATCAGCGGCTACGGGGTGCCGCGCGCGGCCGAATGGTCCTCCGACCGTCCGCTGCCGGAGTCGGTGCGCCGACTGGTCGGAGTGTAGATCCGTGTCTGAGCCGACCGTCCGCGCAGGACGAGCGCGGTGCGCGGCGACCATAGACGCGCCTCGTCGTCCCCTGCCGCCGCCACCGCCCGCTCCGACGCGAACGGCAGGTGCGGAGCCTCTTTGGCGGCCTCCGACAGTCGTGCGCCCTCGTTCACCGGGTCGCCGATCACCGTGAACTCGAACCGCTGAATCGCGCCGACGTTCCCGGCCACCACGGTCCCGAAGCTCACCCCGATACCCGCCTTCAACTCCGGCACGTTGCGGGCGAGACGATCGGCGATCTCGCGCGACGCGGCCAGCGCCGCGCCCGCGGGATCGTCGATCTCCAGGGGCGCGCCGAAGATCGCCAGGACCGCGTCTCCCTCGAACTTGTTCACCAGGCCCCGGTGCGTCTCCACCGCCTCGACGATCTGTTGAAAGAAGCGGTTCAGCACCGCTACCACCTCGGTCGGCGTGTGCTCGGTGGCCAGTGTCGTCGAGCCGATGACGTCGACGAAGATCACCGCGACGGTCCGCTCGGCGCCGCCGAGCTCCGGATCGCTTCGCAGAGCCTGCGCGGCCACGTCGCGGCCGACGTGACGTCCGAAGATGTCGCGCACTCGCTCCTGCTCGCGCAGTCCCGCGACCATGCTGTTGAACCCGAACTGCAGTTCCCCCAGTTCGGAGGCGTCGTAGACGACGAGGTCGACGGCCGGGCTGACGTCTCCGCCGCGGACTTTGCTCATTCCGGCCTGAACGTTGCGGATCGGTCCGGTCACATCCCAGGAGAACAGGAACATCGCGAGCAGGCCGACTGCGGCAGCCACCGCCACCAGCACCGTCACCGAGACGAACACGCCGACCAACGACGAGCGACCGCTGGTGGCCGCGAACAGCACCACCATGAACACGCCGCTCAGCGGGACGCCGGTGCCGATGAGCCAGGCACTGAGGGCTCGCGACCGGACGGAGCTGCCGCGCACGGAGAAACCCGCCTGCATGAGCTTGGCGTACACCGGCCGCAGCAGCACGTCGACGAAGATGTTGACGATGGCGATCACGACGATGCCACTCATCAGAACGATGAGCACCACTTTCGGGATGAGGATCGGGTCGACCACGCCGTACCAGATACCCAGCATCACCGCGGCCCCCACCCACAGGAGTGCCTGGAGCGCAGTCAGCCGACGACGCGCCCACGCGGTGCGCCGCGCGTCGTCCCGAGTCGGCACTTGGTCGCGCATCGACCACTTGAGTGACCGGACCGTCATCACCGTGCCGACCAGCACGCCCAGCGCCAGCGAACACACGATGTACACCGGCAGGGCCAGGAAGTTGACCCATACGAGATCGCCGCGCAGGAACGAGGGGTCGGGGATACCGACCAGCGCGAGCGAGATCGCCACCACGATCCCGATCAACTGCGCCCCGACGATGGTCGTCGTCAGGAGCAGCTGGATCCGGATGCGCTGCCTGCGCGGCCCCTCATCGACCGCACCGAGCAGCGTCGACCCGTAGTCGCGACTGAGCCCGCGCGGCTCGTTCATCGGGGTCGCCGGTCAGACGAGCTGATGCCGGACGATCGTCTCGTCACGCCCGGGGCCGACGCCGATGCACGAGATGCGCGCACCCGACAACTCCTCGAGCCGGTGGATGTAGTTCTGCGCATTCTGGGGCAGTTCGTCGAAGGTACGGCAGCCGGAGATGTCCTCCCACCAACCGGGCATCGTCTCGTAGATCGGCTTGGCGTGATGGATGCCGGTCTGTGTCATCGGCCAGTCCTCCACCCGCTCGCCGTCGACCTCGTAGGCCACGCAGATCGGGACCTCTTCCAGACTCGACAGCACGTCGAGCTTGGTGAGGAAGTAGTCGGTGATGCCGTTGACGCGGGTCGCATACCGCGCGATGACGGCGTCGAACCAACCGCAGCGACGGGCACGTCCGGTGGTCACGCCGACCTCGCCACCGGTCTTGGCCAGGTACTCGCCCCACTCGTCGAAGAGCTCCGTGGGGAACGGGCCCTCACCGACGCGCGTGGTGTACGCCTTCAGAATGCCCAGGACCGTCGTGATCTTGGTGGGCCCGATGCCCGCGCCCACCGACGCGCCGCCGGCGGTCGGATTGGACGACGTCACGTACGGGTAAGTGCCGTGGTCCACGTCGAGCAGCGTGCCCTGCGAACCTTCGAGCAACACGGTCTCACCGCGTTCGAGCGCCTGGTTCAGCAACAGCTGGGTATCGGCGATCCGGTGCTTGAACCCCTCGGCCAGCTCCAGCGTCTCGTCCACCACCTGCTGCGGGTCGAGACCCTTGCGGTTGTAGATCTTGGTGAGGATCTGATTCTTGATCTCGAGCGCGGCCTCGACCTTCTGCGCGAGGATCTTCTCGTCGAGCACGTCGGCCACGCGGACGCCCACGCGGGCGATCTTGTCCTGATAGCAGGGCCCGATGCCGCGACCGGTGGTACCGATCTTGCTGTTGCCCAGGAAGCGCTCGGTGACCTTGTCGATGGCGACGTGGTACGGCATCAGCAGATGCGCGTCGGCCGACAGCATCAGCGAAGTCGTGTCGACGCCGCGGTCCTCCAGCCCCTTGAGCTCGGTGAGCAGAACGCTCGGGTCGACGACGACGCCGTTGCCGATGACGTTCTTGACACCGGGCGTCAGAATCCCCGACGGAATCAAGTGCAGCGCGAACTGCTCACCGTTCGGCAGGACCACAGTGTGTCCCGCGTTGTTTCCGCCCTGGTAGCGCACCACCCACTGCAGCTTCCCGCCCAGCAGATCCGTCGCTTTACCCTTGCCTTCGTCGCCCCACTGGGCGCCGATCAGCACAATCGCAGCCATATCAGGTGCTCCTCCTAACGTGCCCACCCTACTGGGTCGCGGTCGAAATGTTGGTCCCCGCTGCCGTATAGCCTGGGTAGGTGCCCTCTCTGCTGATCACGGTCAGCCCCGGCGACGAAGTACCGTCCGCCCTGACCCGCCGCCTCGCCGGCCTGCTCGACGACCCGTCGGCCGGCTCCTCCGCCGGCGCCGTCCCCCGGATCGTGGTGGCCCCCACCGACTCCGATGCGATGGCGCCGGACGCGTTCTTGGCGCGGGTCGTCGCCGCCCTGATGAAGCTCGAACGTCTCGACGTCGAGGTGGCCTACGTCGCACCGCACGCCACCGCCGCTACCGGGAACTACGGCCTACCGCACGGCGATGCCGCGATGCGTCTCGCCGAAACCGGTACGGCGCAGCAGCTTCCACTCATCCGAGACGACGCCGCGACAGTCCTCGTCGGACGGGCACGGCATCTGGGGGCAGCGGGCGAGAAACTGCACGGCGAGTGCATCGCCGACTCAGCGACGATCTTCGACGGCACCGTCCGCGCGGTGGAGATCGAGCCACTGACCGTCGAACCCGGAGTCCGCGGCCGCCGCGCCCGGGCACTGCCCGGCGGATGGAAGAGCGGCCGGGCGGTTCAGACCGGAGGCACCAACCTCGTGGTCGAGCGCGAAGGCGAACTGACCGACCGCGTCGTGAAGCGATCCACCTTCTATCGGCATCACATCGACTGGAGACTGGTGCGACCGTGACCACCCCGACCACCGCGGCCCTCAAGTCCGTTCGACCCGGACCGGTGTTCCTCGGGCTGTGCGCGGCCTTCGCCGTCGGCGTGTACCTGCTGCTGCGGTCCGGCGCGGAACGCAGCGCACTCGGCATGTTCGGCGCCCTGCTCTTCGTGCTGAGCGGATGGGTGATCTCGTTGTCTCTGCACGAGTTCGCGCACGCGTTCACCGCCTTCCGCTACGGCGATCGGTCGACCGAAGTCCGCGGGTATCTGACTCTCGATCCGCGCAAGTACACCCACGCGGGGCTGTCGATCGCGCTGCCGCTGCTGATCGTCGCGCTCGGCGGCATCGGCTTCCCCGGCGGAGCCGTCTACCTCAACACCGCGGCCTTCACCCCCGCGCAGCGCACCAAGGTGTCGCTGGCCGGCCCGGCGACCAACCTGGTCCTCGGACTGGCGCTGCTGGCGGCACTCGCGTCGACCACTCCCACCACCGCGAACCTGAACCTCTGGGCCGCCACCGCCGCACTGGCATTCCTGCAGTTGTCGGCGACGCTGCTCAACATCCTGCCCGTGCCCGGGTTCGACGGTTACGGCGCGCTCGAACCGCATCTGCCTGCGAACATCCGTCAGGCGGCGGAGAAGATCGCACCCTTCGGCTTCCTGATCCTGTTCCTGCTGCTGTTCATCCCGCAGCTGAACTCCGCGTTCTTCGGCCTCGTCTACCACGCGTTCGAGGCCTTCGGAATCAGCCCGGCGTTCGTCTCGTACGGGATCCGCTTGTTCGCGTTCTGGCTGTAGGCGCTGCTCCGCACTTCGGGTCGAGACGTTCAGTCCGCTCTCACCAGGTGAGACTTTCGCATTGGGAGCGATCGCCGGGACGTTCCACCTGGACTGTGGCGTGCTCGAGGCCGCGTTCGGCGAAGACCCGCTGCGCGGCGGTCAGCGCGGCACAGTGATCTCCGGTGCTGCTCAGATGCACCGTCGCCACGTCCATGCCCGTCGTCACCGACCACACGTGCAAGTCGTGCACGTCCTGCACCTCGGGCAGGGCGGCGAGGTCGGCACGCAGTTCGTCCAGGTCGACGTGGGACGGCGCCTGCTGGTTCAGGATCTTGAGTGCGTCGAGCGCGAGCTTCACCGCGCGCGGCACCACCCACAGGGCGATGAAGACCGCGACGATCAGGTCCGCATATCCCCAGCCGGTGGTCATCGCGACCACACCGGCGATGAGCACCCCGACGCTGCCGACCGCGTCGGCGAGCACTTCCAGATAGGCCCCGCGAATCGCGAGCGACGTGCCCGAGTCGGCCCGCAGCAGGTACATGACGATCACGTTGGCGGCCAGCCCCAGCAGCGCCACCACGATCATCGGCCCGCCGGGCACCTCCGGATTCGTCCCGAGTCGGACGACGGCCTCGTACAGCACGTAGACGCCGACGCCCAGCAGCAGCACGGCGTTGAGGACCGCGGTGAACACCTCCGCGCGGTACCAGCCGAAGCTGCGGCCGTCGGTCACCCGGCCGTGGCGGGCGAGCAACAGTGCCACCAGCCCCATCGTCAATGCCACCAGATCGGTCGCCATGTGCCCGGCGTCGGCGACGAGGGCGAGCGAGCCGAACAGCAAGCCGGTGACCAGTTCGACGACGAAGAACGTGCCGATCAGGCCCAGCGACACCGCCAGCGGCCAGATCCGCCGGTGCCCCGCGTCCGGTCGTGCCAGGTCTGCCGCGGTCGGGCCGTGACTGTGGCCGTGTTCGTGATCAGTACCCATGACCTCAATATATGCGAACTTTCGCATATATGACAAGAGTGCTGCGTCTGGTGATCTCGAGTACTCATCTGTTCAGGTGCAACTGCGCGATGGCGGACGAACGCTTGAGTCCGGCGACCATCAACAGATCCACCAGAAGCGAGCGCAACTCCACCAGCAGCGCGGCCTCCGAGAGGTCCTCGACGTGGTCGGCCAGCGACGTGCGCGCTCTGCGCACCACCGAGCGCACCTCGCGCGCGGCGTCTGCCGGATCCGGCGGCTGACCGGGCTCGGCGAGCATCATCGCGCGCAGAGTCTCGAACAGTCCGCCGATGTCCTCGATGATGTCGATCATCGGCTCTTCCACCGCCACCCCGCGCTGCGTCAGCCCCAGCGCCCGCCGCGTGACCACGCGGAAGTTGCGGACCGCGTTGTCGATCGGATCGGCGGTCGCGGCGATCTTGCGCAAACGGTCGCGCGAAGCCCAGTACAGCGGTGAGAGGGTCCCGACCTCACGCCCGGCCAGAATGTCGGCCCGGAGGCCGTCGACGGCGGGCTGGGTGCCACGGGCCGCCGCAAGGACCCGATAGACCGCGTCCTCGTCCCGCGCGCGGAGCGCCTCGGCGAGGTCGTGGCTCAGATCGCGCAGCGTGTTGAGAATGCCCGCGGCGTCGCGGCGCGCCCGCCGAGCCGGATTCACCGGCACCAGCGCCCCCACGAGCAGGCCGATGCAGCCGCCCACCAGCGCGTCGACCGCACGCTGATAGCTCGCCGCACCGCCGGGCGGCAGCAGTGTTGCGATGAGCACCGCCGACGACGCCGCCTGGGTCGGGAGCATCGGGCCGCCGTCGACGAACACCGCGAGGGCCATCGCCGCCGCGACCACAACCGTGATCTGCCACGCACCGGATCCGATCTGGGTCACCACCAGGTCGCCGACGAGGATCCCGATGGAGACCCCGACGATCAGCTCCGCCGAGCGACGCCAGCGGCGGGCCAGCGACAGCCCGAGGGACACCACCGCCGCGATCGGCGCGAAGAACGGCCGAGCGTGGTGAAGTAGATCGAAGGCCACGAACCAGGCCAGCCCCGCGGCGATGGCGCACTGCGCGATCGGCACCAGCGACAGCCACAGTCTGCGCACCCGAACGCGCAGGACCGACGGCAGTCGCTGCACGCCCTGCGACCCCAGGTCGCGGAACGACGCCTTGGACTCCGGTTCTTCAGCGGCCTCGTGCACTCACACCACGACCGTCGGTGTCAGTCCAGCCCCAGTTCGGCGATCGAGCGGGGATCGCTGTCGTTCAACAGGTCGAGGCACCGCAAGTACTCGTCCTCCTCGCCGACGGCTTGCGCGGCACGTGCCAGCGCCCCCACACAGCGCAGGAAGCCGCGGTTCTCCTCATGGCTCCACGGGACGGGACCGAAACCCTTCCAGCCGTTGCGCCGCAGTTGGTCGAGGCCGCGGTGGTAACCGGTGCGAGCGTAGGCGTATGCGGCCACGACCCGTGCGATGTCCGGTTCGGGGCCGTCCAACGCGCCGTCGAGCGCCGCCTCGGCCAGATGGGCCCAGGCGATCGAGGCCGACGGGTGCGCGGCGGCGACGGCCGCAGGATCGGTTCCGTTCAGCAGAGCCGACTCCGCTTCGTCGTCTCCCGGCAGCAGGGTGGGCGGGGGTCCGAGGAGATCTCCAAATGACGTCACGTAATCATTCAATCACCTGAGTGGGACGCTCCGGAGAAGCTCGAGACCGACAGGTCCGATATCCTGACGCTGCGCGTCTAGCAGTACTGTCCCCGACGAACATTGGAAATTGAGCAGATGTCTGATTCGGACAAAGACACTTCGGCTGCCATCGAGAAGGTGGTCGGTGCTTTCCGTGCCCAGCGCGAGCAGGGCAAAGCGGATACGAAGGAAACAGACACGAAGGAAACAGACGCACAGATGACTGCAGAGCCGACCCCGGTCAAGAAGCTCGAGGACGCCCCGGCTCCTCAGGGCGGCGGCAATTCCGAGACGCCCACCAAGGCCTTCAAGATTCCGGCTCAGGCCGCCCCGCAGGGAGCGACGCCGCAGGCGGAGGGCGCACTCGTCGAAGAGACCGTTGTCGGAGACGCGCTCTCGGCCGGCGACGCGGCCGCCGGTGACGCGGTGGACGCCGGCACCGACGCGAAGGTCGATCTGGTGAAGGCCGATCTGGTGGAGCAGTCCATCGACCTGCCCGCCGACGATCAGTCCGCGACGCCGACGGCCACCGGTGACGAGGCCGCAGCCGAGGCCACCAGTGGCGAGGCGCCCTCCGACACGGATGCAGCCTCGGCCCCGACCGTCGTGGTCGCCGCCCCGGCCGATCAGCCCGTCGAGGTGCCGGCATCGGAGGCGCCGACCACCGAGATGGCGGTGCCCGCGGCTGTCGCAGCCGGAGCCGCAGCAGCCGGTGCCGCCGCCGCACCTGCGGGTCGGCCCGCACAGGCCAAGCCCGCGCCGCAGGTGGTCGCGCCGGCCGAAACGCAGCGCAAGCGCAGCCGTGGCAAGCTGATCGGCCTCCTCGTCGCCGCGGTCATCGTCATCGCGGCGATCGCGGTCGGCCTCTGGTATGCGCTGGTCGGCAGCTCACCGGAGCACAAGGTGGCCGACGCCGCCAAGGACTACCGGAGCGCGATGACCTCGGGTGACCTCGACAAGCTGCGCGAGGTGACCTGCGGCGCGGATTACGCGTACTACTCCAAGGTCTCCGACGCCGACTTCCAGAAGGCCTTCGAAGCCCAGAAGAACCGCAATGAGCTGATGACCTTCGACGACGTCAAGGCCGTCCAGATCAACGGTGACACCGCACGCGTCGGCGTCGACATGTACCCGAGCAACGATCCTTCGAAGACCGCGCCCGCGCAGATCACGCTTCACCAGATCGACGGTGAATGGAAGGTCTGCCTGAAGCCGTAACGCCCGCGGTCCCGCACTTCACGAGACGGTCCCCCGGAGCATCGCTCCGGGGGACCGTCTCGTCTCGTATCGGGCGCGTCGGCCCGGCCGGTCAGCGGCCGATCGACTTGCCGGATGACCCGAGGTCGTTGCACGCCTCGACCACGCGCTCGGCCATCGACGCCTCTGCCTTCTTCAGGTAGCTGCGCGGGTCGTAGACCTTCTTGTTGCCGACCTCACCGTCCACCTTGAGCACACCGTCGTAGTTGGTCATCATGTGACCGGCCACCGGGCGGGTGAACGCGTACTGGGTGTCGGTGTCGACGTTCATCTTGATGACGCCGTAGCTGACGGCCTCCTCGATCTCGCTCTTGAGCGAGCCGGAGCCGCCGTGGAAGACGAAGTCGAAGGGCTTGGCCGACGCGTCGAGACCGAGCTTGGCGACCGCGGCGTCCTGGCCCTCCTTGAGGACCTCGGGGCGCAGCTTCACATTGCCCGGCTTGTAGACGCCGTGGACGTTGCCGAACGTGGCGGCGAGCAGGTACTTACCGTTCTCGCCGGTACCGAGCGCGTCGACGGTCTTCTCGAAGTCCTCGACCGAGGTGTAGAGCTTGTCGTTGATGGCGTTCTCGACGCCGTCCTCTTCGCCGCCGACGACGCCGATCTCCACCTCGAGGATGATGTTCGCCTCCTTGGTCTTGGCGAGCAGTTCCTTCGCGATCTCGAGGTTCTCGTCGATCGGGATGGCCGAGCCGTCCCACATATGCGACTGGAACAGCGGGTTCTGCCCCTTCGCGACACGCTCGCGGGAGATCTCGATCAGCGGTCGGACGAAGCCGTCGAGCTTGTCCTTGGGGCAGTGGTCGGTGTGCAGCGCGATGGTGACGTCGTACTTCTCGGCGACGACGTGGGCGAACTCGGCGAGGGCGACGGCACCGGTGACCATGTCCTTGACACCCAGACCCGAACCGAACTCAGCACCGCCGGTCGAGAACTGGATGATGCCGTCGCTGCCGGCATCGGCGAATCCCTTGATGGCCGCGTTGACGGTCTCCGACGAGGTGCAGTTGATGGCAGGGAACGCGTAACCGTCCGCCTTGGCCTTGGCCAGCATCTCGGCGTACTTCTCGGGGGTTGCGATAGGCATTCTCACGTCCTAAGAGAGCCAGTGGATGTTTTCCACTCGATTGTTAGCTGTCCGATCCAGTATGACGGTTGCCTCGCCGGGCCGGGCCGGTCCCCTGCCAAGGACATCGTTAAGGGTTCTCGAAGCGACTGCCGGTAGGATCGGGGCCTGTGATCGACACTCTGCTTGCCGAGACCACGACGAACGTGGCACTGATGCCCGGCTTCATGGATCCGTTCAATCTGATCGGGTACTTCGGAGCGGCCGCATTCTGGGGTCTGCTCCTCGTCATCTTCATCGAGTCGGGCGTCCTGTTCCCGGTGCTGCCGGGCGACTCGCTGCTGTTCGTCGCTGGTCTGATCGCCGCGGGCGAGGCGGGCGAGAACGCAGCCAAGGTCGCAGACTCGGGCCTCACCCTGTGGCCTCTGCTGATCGGCGTCCCGATCGCGGGCATCCTGGGTGGCCAGGTGGGTTACTGGATCGGCCGCTACGCGGGGACGTCGATGTTCAAGCCGGATGCGCGCTTCCTCAAGCAGCGCTACCTCGACGAGGCGCACGAGTTCTTCGAGAAGCACGGACCCATCACCATCTTCCTGGCGCGTTTCGTACCCATCGTGCGCACGTTGGCCCCGATCGTCGCCGGCGCCGCGCGGATGAAGTTCGCCGTCTTCACGATCTACAACGTGGTGGGCGCGATCGTCTGGGGCGCGGGCATCGTCCTGCTCGGCTACTGGCTGGGCCAGTTCGAGATCATCCAGAAGCTCATCGAGCCCATCTTCATCGTGATCGTGCTGATCTCGGTGCTGCCGATGGTCTTCGAGTGGCTGCGCCGCCGCCGGATCCAGAAGAGCGAGAGCCCGGTCGAACTCGACTGATCTCGGCCGAGCCGTGAATCCTGTCGAGTTGGTACCCGTGGTGGGTACCAACTCGACAGGATTCGCATTGGAACCGAACGGCACTCCGCCGCGTCTAATCAGATGTGGGGGATACAGGGGACGTCGCGGCCTACTTGGCGGCGCACGACGGCGTCATCACGGCAACGCAGGCGATCGAGCTGGGGCTGACCCGCAGGCAGATCCAGGGCAGGATCGAGCGCGGCGAGTGGTCCGGCCTGGCGCGGGGCGTCTACCGATCGGCGGCGAACGACTTCACTGAGGCCGCGATGGTCCGCGCAGCGGTTCTCGCGCACCGCGGCGTCGCCGACCGGACCACCGCCGCGTGGTGGCACGGCATGGTGGATCAGTTGCCGACACATCTCACCCTCTCGTGCCGGTCGCAGGCGCCTTCCCTCGAGTGGCCGGTCGGCGTCCGTGCCGTGCGCCGCGTGTACCGTCCCGAATCGCTCACCCGGGTCCGCGGGCTGTCGCTGACACACAAGCCGCTGACCGCACTGATGACCGCTGTCGAACTCGCCGAGGGCACCGCATTCCTCGACCGCATGCTGCAGACCCGGCAGGTCCGGCTCGCCGACCTGGAGCGCGCGCTCACCGACCACGCCGGTCTGGTCGGGATCCGCGAAGCCCGCGGGCTCGTCCGCATCGCGGGGTCCGACAGCGAGTCCGAGGCCGAGCGACTCTTCGCACGTTTACTCAGGCAGTGGCGACTCGACGGGTGGGTGCAGCAGTTCCCGACCGGCAGGTGGCGACTCGACTTCGCCTGGCCCGACCACCGGCTGGCCGTCGAGATCTCCGGCTGGAGTTTTCACCGCGATCCACGCCGCCACGGAAACGACCTCGCCAAGGCGAACCACCTTCAGTCACTCGGGTGGCGCGAACTGCAGTTCAACTGGCACATGATCAACGACCGCCCGTCAGACTGCATCCAGCAGGTGATCGACGCGCTGAATCACCCCGGCTGAAGCGCGGATGAACGGCGAACCGGAAGCCGATCACCACGCCTGATCGAGGTCGGCGTGCTGGGCGATCCACGAGTGCATGACGATGCCCGCGGCGACGCCCGCGTTGATGCTGCGGGTGGACCCGAACTGCGCGATGGAGACCGTGAGATCGGCGCTGTCCTGCGTCTCGTCGCTGACGCCGGGTCCCTCCTGGCCGAACACCAGCACGCACCGCCGCGGGAGTTCGGTGCGTTCCAGCGCCGCCGCGCCGGGTGTGTTGTCGACAGCGACCACCGTCAAATGCTCCGCGCGAGCCCACTCCATGAGGTCGGCGACGGTGGAGTGGTGCCGGAGATGCTGGTAGCGGTCGGTGACCATGGCGCCGCGCCGATTCCAGCGGCGGCGTCCGACGATATGCACCTCGGCCGCGAGGAAGGCGTTCGCGGTCCGCACCACCGTGCCGATGTTGGCGTCGTGTCCCCAGTTCTCGATGGCGATGTGGAACTCGTGGCGACGCGTGTCGAGGTCCGCGACGATCGCCTCGCGGGTCCAATAGCGGTAGGCGTCGACGACGTTGCGCCGATCCCCCTCCGCGAGGAGCGTGCGGTCGTAGCGGGGGTCACCGGGCAGCGGTCCCTCGCATTCCTCGAGCCACGGGCCGACACCGACGGCTGGACCGACACCGGTGACCCACTCGGTGGGCCCGACGGCGTCGTCGGGCCGGTCAGGCAAGGCCGAGGTCGGCCAGCCCGAGGAGCGACCGGTACGGCACACCGAGCGCGGTGATGACATCATCTGCGCCGGTCGCACGATCCACCACGGTCGCGACCCCGACCACCTCGGCACCGGCCTCGCGCGCGGCCTCGACCGCCTGCGACGGCGACGCACCGGTGGTCGACGTGTCTTCGACCACCAGCACGCGACGCCCCGCGATGTCCGGGCCCTCGATCCGGCGCTGCATGCCGTGCGTCTTGGCGGCTTTGCGCACCACGAACGCGTCGACGGCCCGACCGTCGGCGTGCATGATCGACGTCGCGACCGGGTCCGCGCCGAGCGTGAGTCCGCCGACGGAGGCGTAGTCCCAGTCCGCGGTCAGCTCTCGCATCAGCTGACCGATCAGCCGTGAGGCCTCCGAGTGCAGCGTCGCGCGACGCAGGTCGACGTAGTAGTCGGCTTCCTTGCCCGACGACAGCGTGACCTTGCCGTGCACGACGGCCAGTTCGGTCACCAGTTCGGCGAGGCGGGCGCGTGCGGCGCCGTCGACGGCGGGGGTGGCATCGGATGCCGACATGGGTCACCAGCTCCTAAGAGGGCTTCGAGAGGTCAGGGGTCCGGGCTGGCGGATCAGCGTTCGCGCGGGTCGTTCAGCGGCGGAAGGTCCGGCGGAGCGAAACGCTCCCGGGACGTGCGGGGATCGGCGACCGGTCGCGGCGCAGGCCGCCGGATCGGCTCGATCCGCGAGGTGCCCGCGGAGTCGGGCGGGCGCGGTGTCGCGTCCAGCCGAGACGGGCGCGGCTCCGGCCGCGGGGCCGGCTGTGATGCCGATGCCTCCATGCGGCGACGACGCTCCTTGTCGCGCAGAGACTCGGTCTTCTCGTCGGCCAGTTCCTCGTTGGTGGGACCGTGCGGATCGCGCGGGTCGGGCGCGTCCTGCGGCACCACGGCGGGCGGCAGTACGCGCAGCAGATCCGCGAAGCGGCGAACGGCGTCGAGTGCGACGTCGAGACGCTCGTCCTCCACCGTCACCGGCATCGCGCCGAGCGCCCAGTTGCCCTCGTTCCACAGGATCTCGACGTAGGCCGGGGTGTCGGTGGCGAGTGTCACCATGCGGCGGTCGCAGATCCGGCGTGCGGCGTCGAGATTGCTCGCGAACATGACGCGCGATCCCATCGCGCCGAGCAGATCCACATCGTCTTCCGCGGGCGCGAGCACATCCTCGTAGCGCAGGTCCACGGTCACCGCCGACGCGGCCGGACGACGCACCGCGACGATGGTCGACGTGTCTTCGAGGTCGAAGACCACGGCTTCGGCACCCTCGTAGACGCCGTAGGCGACATCGCGCACCCGGACGTGCTCCGGCACGTCCATCGCGGCACGATGGAACACGGTGCGAAGCTTGCTGTCGGTCTCGCGGAACTTGAAGGAATGCGTCTCGCCCCACACAGCACGCTGGTGGTGAACCTGTTGCGACCGGTTCCGGTCCAGCCACAACAGGGCGCCCGCACCCAACAGCGCGAGCACCGCAATCACGAAATACACAATGGCCATCGGGCATAGCCTACTATCGAGGGCTCCCTGTGCGCCCGACGACTCGAAGCTGAAGGAGAAAGGCCGACGATGAGGACTGTCAGTCGAGACGTCGTCGACGCTCTGGCAGCCGCTGTCGACGCCGCCGAGGTCGAGGCGCTGACGTGTGCGCTGATCGCCGAGGCGAGCGTCAACCCAGGTGGCAGCGAGGAGTCGACCGTCGCGGTTCTGGCCGATGCGTGCCGCGAAGCGGGGTTCGACGTCGAGGTCTCCGAGGCCGCGCCCGGCCGGCCGAATCTGATCGCGACGGTCAACGGCGACGCCGCCGGCCCGGGTCTGATGTTCCTGGGGCACTCCGACGTCGTTCCGCCCGGGCCCGGCTGGACGGGCGATCCGTTCGTGCCACGTCGTGACGGCGATCTGATCGTCGGACGCGGCGCCACCGACATGAAGGGCGGCATCGCCGCCGTGGTGGCGGCGATGAAGGTCGTCGCGCGTGCCGTCGACGGCGGCGTCGAGGTCTCCGGACCGGTCCGCCTGGTGGTGACCGTCGACGAGGAGGAACACGGGGTCGGGGTGAGGCATCTGGTCGCCGATCCGCCTTCCGGCGAGTACCGCGGATGCATCGTCGCCGAGCCCACCCGGCTCGAGGTGGTTCGCGGTTGCCGTGGCGCGTCGTACTTCGATGTGGCCGTGACCGGCCGCGCCGCACACTCCGGCCGCCCCAGCGACGGCGCCAGCGCGATCCTCGCCGCGGCGAGGGTGATCGAGCTGATCGACGCCGACCAGCGCCGCATGGCCGCGGACCCGGATCCGCTGCTCGGCTACGGAACGTGGAACGTCGGGACCATCGACGGCGGACAGGGCATCTCAGTGGTGGCCCCGAACTGCGCGATGGGCGTCGACCGTCGGCTGATGCCCGGCGAAGACGTCGATGAGATCGGCAGGCGCCTGTCGGAGGAGATCCGCGCCGCGGGCATCGAGTCCGACGGTGTCGCCGTCTCGGTGACTCCGACGATGTATCTGCCCGGCTTCGCCACCCCGGCCGACGATCCGATCGTCGATGCCACCGCGCAGGCCGTCGCCGACTCCGGGGCGCCCACCCGTGTCGGCGGCTGGACCGCCGCGTGCGACGGCGGCTGGATCAGCACCGCCCTCGGCATCCCCACCGTCGTGATGGGGCCCGGCGACATCAACGGGCAGGCGCATCAGCCCGACGAATCGGTGTCGTTGTCCGAACTCGTCACGGCCGCACAGGCGTATGTGCGGGTCACGCTGTCGTTGCTGGCGCGGGGCGGGTGAGGGTTTCGACTCGCTTCGCTCGCTCAACAAGCCTGGAGAAAGCTCGCACAACAAGCCTGGGGCACCCTCGCTCAATAAGCCTCAGGACACCTCGCGCAACCAGCCTGGAGAACGCTCGCTCAACCAGCCTGGAGAACGCTCGCCCAACCGGCCTGGGGCACGCTGGCACGACAGGCCCTTCGGGGATCTACAGCACGTCGCGGACGCGGATCCCGACCGTCGCCGAAGCGCCCCGGCGCAACGACGATCCCCAGATGGTCAGCCGGCCGATGAGCCCGTACTTGCGGATGATCGCGTCGACGGCTCGCTGCCGGTCGACGATCTCGCCGAGCCCGGCCACCTGAGGTCCGCTGGTGCTGCGCCCGCTCGCGTTGCACGCCTGGACCAGCACATTGTTGTTGCGGCGCAGCCGCTTCACCTTCCACGAATCGCCGACCGTCCACAGCAGCATGTCGTCACCGTCGGGCGCCGCCCACAGCGGCGATGCCACGGGGGTGCCGTCCTTCTTGTAGGTGGTCAGCATGACGTACTTGGCGGCGGCGACTTGGGCGACGGTGGCGGTCATGGCACGAGGGTACTGCCGATCTCCGGCCGTCACCGGACGAAGCGATACCCCATTCCCGCTTCGGTGATGAGGTGCTGCGGATGCGACGGATCGGCCTCCAGCTTGCGCCGCAGCGCAGCCAGGTAGACGCGGAGATAGTTGGTCTGGTTCACGTATGTGGGCCCCCACACGGTGGTGAGGATCTCCCGCTGGCTCACCAGATTCGGTTCGCTGCGCACGAGCAGTTCGAGCACACCCCATTCGGTGGGTGTGAGCCGCACGGGCTCACCGTCGCGCAGGACCCGCTTGCCCATGAGATCGACTTCCAGCGCGCCGGCACGCACCACCGGGCTCTCGGCCGGTGCTCCGGCGACGCTGCCCCGCCTGATCGCCGCGCGCAGACGGGCGAGGAACTCCTCCATGCCGAAGGGTTTGGTCACGTAGTCGTCCGCACCCGCGTCCAGAGCCTGCACCTTGTCGGCGGCGTCGGTGCGCGCCGACAGCACGATCACCGGCACCGACGTCCACCCGCGCAGGCCGGCGAGGACGGTGAACCCATCCATGTCGGGCAGCCCGAGGTCGAGGACCACCACGTCGGGGGTCCGCTTGCTCGCCGCCTCCAGCGCCTGTGCGCCGGTAGCCGCCGTGGTCACGTCGAAGCCCCTGGCGCGCAAGTTGATTCGCAAGGCTCGAAGCAACTGCGGCTCGTCGTCCACCACGAGGACGTGCCCGTGTTCGGCCATCACGCGCCTCCCTCCGGGTCGTCGGCCCGGTCGTGCTCCGCGGGTAGTTCCACGACCATCGTCGTCCCGCCGCCGGGAGTCTGCGCCACCGCCAGCGTTCCTCCGACCGCCGACACGAACCCGCTCGCCACCGACAATCCGAGCCCGACACCCGACGTCTGCCGGTTCTGGTCGCCGTACTGGTGGAACGGAGTGAAGACGCGCGACCGCTCCTCCGCCGGGATACCGGGACCGTGATCGATCACCCGGATTCGGCACCGGCGCTCGTCGGAGTCGTCGGCCGGCACCGACTCGGTGCGGATCTCGATCGCGTCGCCGCCGTGGCGCAGCGCGTTGTCGATCAGATTGGCCAGCGCCCGCTCCAGGAGTCCGGCGTCGGTGACCGCCCAGTCGCATCCGATGTCGACCGTGATCTCCGGAGTCCCCGGCGCCCGACGCGACACGGCGGCGCCCGCGCGGTGGATCACCTCCGGCAAGTAGGTGCGGGTGCGCCGGGGACGGACCACTCCCGCGGCCAGCCGCGACGAGTCGAGCAGGTTGCCCACCAGCGAGGCCAGCTGATCGACGGACTCCTCGATCGTCGCGAGCAGTTCGGCGGTGTCCTCCTCGCTGAACACCACCTCCGGGCTGCGCAGACTCGACGCCGCCGCCTTCGCCGCCGCGAGCGGCGTCCGCAGATCGTGGCTCACCGCGGCCAGCAGCGCGCGCCGCAGCTCATCGGTGCGCGCCAACTCGTCGGCCTCCGCGGCCTCGGCCTCGAGCCGGTCCCGCTCGACCGCCGCGGCCACCTGGCTGGCGACGGCCGCGAGTACCCGCTGGTCGGCGGCTCCCACTTCGGGTCCGCGCAGCAGCAGCTGGTACTCGCCGCCGGCGGCCGGACAGACGGTGTCGGCTTCAGCCGCGGTCAGCGGCGGGTTCTCCCCCACCGAATGCGCGACCGTCTCGGTGCGGTCGTCCTTCCGCGCGACCGCGACCGCGGTCTGCTGGTACGTCTCGCGGACCCGCTGCAGCAGCCCGGAGACCCCCGCCCCGTCGAGGACCGCGCTGGAGAAGAGCGCCAGCAGCTCGGCGTCACGACCTGCGCGCTGTGCCTGCCTGCGTCGGACCGTCGCCGAATCCACCAGTGCCGCAATCGCGACCGCGATGATGAGCATCACCGCGAGGGTGATGATGTTGTCCGGTTCGGCGATGGTGAACGTGAAGGTGGGCGCGGCGAAGAAGTAGTTCAGCAGCAGGCCCGACATCACCGCCGACAGCGCCGCGGGCACCACTCCGCCGAGCAGCGCGACCGCGAGGATCACCACGAAGAACAGTGCGCTCTGACTGGTGAAGCCAAGGTATTCGTTCGTCAGCGCGAGCACCCCGGTGAGTGCGAGCGGCGCGAGCACCGCGAGAATCCAGCTGCCGGGCCGGTGGAATCGCGTGTCGCGGATGTCGAGACGATTCCGCACCGCAGCCTTCTCGTGCGTCACCATGTGGACGTCGATGCGCCCGCTGTCACGCACCACGGCCGCGCCGACGCCCTCGTCGAACAGCCGCCGCCACCGCGACCGCCTCGACGTGCCGAGGACCAACTGCGTCGCGTTCATCGCGCGCGCGAACTCCAGGAGCGTCTCCGGGACGTCGTCACCGACCACCGAATACAGGCGCGCGCCGATGCCCGCCGCCACCTGCCGCAGGCCGCCGACGTCGGCGGCTCCCCGATTCGTCAGACCGTCGCCGCGCACCACGTGCACCACCAGCAACTCGGCGCTCGACCGCGACGCGATCCGCCCGGCCCGGCGGATCAGCCCGGCCGATTCCGGTCCGCCGGTGACCGCCACCACCACCCGTTCGCGCGCCTCCCAGGTCTCGGTGATGGCGTTGGCCGCACGGTAGGCGGCGAGCTTGTCGTCGACGCGATCGGCGAGCCACAGCAGAGCCAGCTCGCGAAGCGCCGTCAGATTGCCCTGCCGGAAGAAGTTGGCGAGGGCGCCGTCGATCCGCCCGGCGTCGTACACCTTGCCCTGGGCGAGTCGCTGCCGCAGCGCACGCGGCTCGATGTCGACGAGCTCGATCTGGTCGGCGCCGCGGACCACCGCGTCGGGCACCGTCTCGCGCTGGGTGACGCCGGTGATGCGGGCGACGACGTCGTTGAGGCTTTCGAAATGCTGGATGTTGACGGTGGACAGCACGTCTATTCCCGCGTCCCGGAGTTCCTCGATGTCCTGCCACCGCTTCTCGTGGCGCATGCCCGGCGCATTGGAATGCGCGAGTTCGTCGACCAGCACCAGTTCCGGCTCACGCGCGAGCACCGCGTCGAGATCCATTTCGAGGAGCACGGTCCCGCGGTATTCGACGGGCACACGATCGATCACTTCCAGCCCGTCCAGCAGTGCCGCCGTCGCCGCTCGCCCGTGGGTTTCGACCACCCCGACCACCACATCGACGCCCTCGTCGGCGAGTGTGCGGGCCCGCGCCAGCATCTCGTACGTCTTGCCGACGCCCGGGGCACAGCCGAGGAATACCTCGAGCTGGCCCCGTGGTTCCTCAGCTGATGGCATGTCGCCGATGCTATCGGCAGGCGGTGCCATGCGGCTCTGTCCCGGCCCGCGTCTCGCGCGCGCTCTGCAGGTCGCGGTTCACCTGTTGGACGTTGACCCGCTCCCGCCCGAGGAAACCCAGCTGGCGGCCCCGGGTGTGGTCGGCGATGATCTCGCGGACCTCCTCCGGCGCCAGACCCGACGCCCGGGCGATCCGCGGCACCTGCAGAGCGGCGTACTCCACGCTGATGTCGGGGTCGAGTCCCGAGCCCGAGGCGGTGACGGCGTCGGCGGGCACCTGTGCCGGCTTCACGCCCTCGCGCTCGGCGATCGCCGCGCGGCGGGCATCGATGATCTTGACCAGTTCGGGGCTGTTCGGGCCGAGGTTGCTCGCCCCCGACGCCGCCGGATCGCCCGGCGCCATCGGGTCGTCGACGCCGCCGGCGACCCGGTTGTGCAGGAACGGGTCGGGCTGTCCGGGCGCGGGCCGCTGGTCGACGCCGAGCAGGTCGGAGGCTCGGCAACCGTGCACGTCGGACTGGAACGACCCTTCGGCAGCAGTCGTGTGGAATCGCGAGATGCCCCAGACCGCAACGGGATACAGGCCGCCCACGACGACGGTCAACGCGACCAGAGCGAGCAGTGCCACACCGCTCTGCCGGATCAGGCCGAGCAAGACGTTCTTCATGTCCTCATCCCATCCCCGGCAGCAGCCGGACGAGCAGATCGATCAGCCAGATGCCGATGAACGGCGTCACCACGCCGCCGAGCCCGTAGAGCAGCAGGTTGCGGCGCAGCAGATTGGCCGCGCTCGTCGCCCGATAGCGCACGCCCTTCAGCGACAACGGAATCAGCGCGACGATGATCAGCGCATTGAAGACGACCGCGGAGACGATCGCCGACTGCGCCGAATGCAACCGCATGATGTTGAGTGCGTCGAGCTGCGGGTACACCGTGCTGAACAATGCGGGCAGGATCGCGAAGTACTTCGCGAGATCGTTGGCCAGCGAGAACGTGGTCAGGGCGCCGCGGGTGATCAGCAGTTGTTTTCCGATCGCCACCACCTCGATCAGCTTGGTGGGATCGGAGTCGAGGTCGACCATGTTGCCGGCCTCCTTGGCCGCCATGGTTCCGGTGTTCATCGCCAGCCCCACGTCGGCCTGAGCCAGCGCGGGAGCGTCGTTGGTGCCGTCGCCCGTCATCGCGACCAGTCGGCCTCCCGACTGCTCCTTTCTGATCAGGTCGAGCTTGTCCTCGGGAGTGGCCTGGGCGATGAAGTCGTCGACGCCCGCCTGGTCGGCGATGGCCTTGGCGGTTAGCGGGTTGTCGCCGGTCACCATCACGGTGCGGATACCCATGGCGCGCAACTGCGAGAAGCGCTCGGTCATCCCCGGCTTCACCACGTCCGACAGTTCGATGACACCGAGCACATGCGACCGCAGCCCTCGCCGGATGCCGACCACCAGCGGCGTTCCGCCGCGGGTGGCGATGGTGTCGACGTCGGTGCGCACCTGCGCCGGGAGCTCGCCGACCCACTTCTCGACCGCATCTGCGGCACCCTTGCGGTATTCGCTGAGCCGCCCGTTCTCGTCCACGTCGACGCCGCTCATCCGCGTCTGAGCCGTGAACGGCACCACGGTGATACCCGGATCGGCGCCCGATCTCGCCGCGGCAAGCGAGACCTCGTCGAGCGGGGTCACCTCGTAGCGTTCGATCGCCAAGTCGATGATGCTGCGGCCCTCCGGGGTGTCGTCGGCCAGGCTGCACCGGTACGCGACGCCCGCCAGCTCCACGAGTTCCACTCCGTCTGCCGGATGGAACTCTGTGGCCCGGCGATTGCCGTAGGTGATGGTGCCGGTCTTGTCCATCAGCAGGGTGTCGATGTCGCCCGCCGCCTCCACGGCGCGCCCCGACATGGCCAAGACATTGCGCTGCACCAGCCGGTCCATGCCTGCGATGCCGATGGACGAGAGCAACGCCCCGATCGTCGTCGGAATCAGGCACACCAGGAGTGCGATCAGCTTCACCGGGTCGGCGGCTTGTCCCGCATAGCTCTGCATCGGACCGATCGCGACCACCGCGAGCAGGAAGATGATGGTCAGCGCCGTCAGCAGGATGTCGAGCGCGATCTCGTTGGGAGTCTTCTTGCGCGACGCACCTTCGACGAGCGCGATCATTCTGTCGACGAAGGTGCTGCCCGGCTCGGCCGTGATCTGCACGACGATGCGGTCCGACAGCACGACGGTGCCCCCGGTGACCGCCGACCGGTCGCCGCCGGACTCCCGCACCACCGGCGCGGACTCCCCGGTGATGGCCGACTCGTCGACCGTCGCGATGCCTTCCACCACATCGCCGTCCCCGGCGATGGTCTCGCCCGCCTCGACCACGATCCGCATTCCCGGCTTCAGCTCCGCCCCGGGGATCCGGCTGATGGCGCCGTCGTCGCCGAGAACCCGGGCAACGGTGTCGCGCTTCACCTTCCGCAGGCTGTCGGCCTGCGCTCGGCCGCGCCCCTCGGCGACTGCCTCGGCCAGACCCGCGAAGATCACCGTGAACCACAGCCACACCACCACCGTCCACGCGAACACCGATGGGTAGACGATGGCCAGCACGGTGGTGATCGCCGCACCGAGATACACCACGAACATCACCGGGTTGCGAGCCTGATCGCGCGGGTTGAGCTTGCGCAGCGCCTGGGGCAGCGACGACACGAGCTGCCTCACGTCGAATGCACCGGTCCCCGCCATGCTCGTGTCGTTCGCACTCTCGTCGCTCTGCGTCGCAGTCATCACAGTGCCTCCGCGATCGGTCCCAGCGCCATCGCCGGGAAGAAGGTCAGTCCGGCGACCAGCAGCGTGGTGCCGAGAAGAAGTGAGCCGTAAAGGATTCCGCTGGTGGGCAGCAGCGAGACCGATGTCTCGTTCTGTTTGGGCTTCTGCCTGGCCAGCAGTCCGGCCAATGCGAGCACCAGGACGATCGGCACCAGCCGGCCGAACAGCATGGCCAGCCCCAACGAGATCTGGAACCAGTCGTTGGTGGCGGCGAGTCCGCCGAACGCGCTGCCGTTGTTGTTCGCCGCCGACGCGTATGCGTACATGATCTCGCTGAACCCGTGGATCGCACTGTCACTGCCGCGGGCACCGTCGTTGCCGAGAGCCTCCGGTGTGGATCCGAGAAGAACAGTCACCGCGGACCCCGCGAGCACCAGCGCCGGCATCACCAGTACGTAGAGCGCGGCGACGGTGATCTCCTTCTGACCGATCCGCTTGCCCGCGAACTCCGGCGACCGACCCACCAGCAGGCCGCCGACGAAGACCGTGATGATCGCGAGCACCAGGAGTCCGTAGAGGCCCGAGCCGACGCCTCCGGGGGCGACCTCGCCCAACAGCATGTTCCAGAGCAGCCCTCCGCCCGATGCTGCGGCGAAGCTGTCGTGAGCGGCGTTCACCGCACCCGTCGACGTGCCTGTGGTCGACACCGCGAAGAGAGCGGAGCCCGGAATCCCGAACCGATACTCCTTGCCCTCCAGCATGGCGCCCGCGGCCTGCGACGCGATCCCGTCGGTCCGCGACTCGAAGGTCCAGACCAGCGCCAGCATCGCGCCCCAGATGACGGCCATCACGCCCAGCAGCGTGAGCCCCTGTCGGCGATCACGCACCAGCGTGTCGTAAGTGCGGGTGAGACAGACCGGAATGATCAGGATCGCCAGCACCTGGACCACGTTGGTCAGTGGCGTCGGGTTGGAGAAGGGGTGCGCCGAGTTGGCCCCGTACGTTCCACCGCCGTTGGTGCCGAGAAGCTTGATCGCCTCTTGGGACGCGAAGGGACCCAATGGGACCCGTCCCGCGGTCCCGTCCACAGTGGTGAATTCCGCTGCCGTGTGCCACGACTGGACCGCCCCTTGGAAAACCAGGATCGTCGCCACGATCAGCGCCAGCGGCAGCAGAATCCGGACGGTGCCCCGCACGAGATCGACCCAGAAGTTGCCGAGCACTCCGTTGCCCCGGCGGCTGACGATGCCCCGGATCAGCGCGATCGCCACGGCCATGCCGACCGCCGCAGACAGGAAGTTCGCAACCGCCAGGCCGAGCATCTGCGACAGGTTGCTGATGACGGTCTCGGGCTCGTACGACTGCCAGTTGGTGTTGGCGACGAACGAGATCGCGGTGTTGAAGGCGACCGCCGGAGACATGCCGGGCTTTCCGTCCGACCACGGGAGATGCCCCTGCAGACGCTGCAACGCGTACAGCACCAGGATCGAGACACCGGAGAATCCGAGGACCGACAGCGCGTAGCCGCGCCAGGTCTGATTCGCCCGCGGATCGACGCCGATCACCCGGTAGAGCAGACGCTCCGGCGGAGAGTCCTTCACGGACTCGTACACCCGCGCCATGTAGTCGCCCAGCGGCACATACACCACCGCGAGCACGACGAGAACAGCTGCCAGCTGCAGAATGCCGGCCGAAAGATCAGTCAATGCCCCGACTCTCTAGAACTTGTCCGGGTACAGCAGCGCTGCCACCAGATATCCGACGACGCCGATTGCGGCGATCAACAGCACCACCGACACCGTGCCAGCCCCGGTCATCGCCCAGTCCCCCGCTCCAGTGCGAACAGCAGTCCAGCGCACGCGGCTATCGCGAGCACGGCGATGCAGACCATTACGACGTCAGCCATCTCCCGGCCTCCTCAATCCGACGGCCCGCCGGTCCGGCGGGCTCGGACCTCACGCTCGTCGCACGAGATGCGCTGCGCCAGATGCCTTAACGCGATCTATACGGCGGCGCCGAGGATCTTGACGGCTCCGTTCACACCGCATGCCCCCACGCTCGGCGATTTGCGCGCGGACCGCCGTCTCCGGTGTAGTTGCATGGTCCAGCTCACCCTCAGGAGTTTCACGTGAAGCGCAGCATCCAGTTGGCCACCGTCGGCGCGACCGCCGCTCTCGCCGCGACCGTCGGGGTCGCATTCGCCCCGGGCGACGCCGCGGCCGGCGTCGTCGGCGGGTACCAGCAGCCGGCATCCGGAGCCGTCTCGATCACCTCCGGGACCAACGAGATCAACGTGATGGTGATCAACCGCAAGGACGCGGACCAGTGCACCGTCACCGCCACCCGGAGGGACGCCAAGACCGGCACCAAGACGTTGACCCGCACCGTGAAGCTCAACGCACTGAACCAGCACACCGGCATCGCGAACTTCGCAGGAATGTTCAACAAGACCGACTACACCGTCTCCGGCACCTGCGTCGGAACCAAGGCGACCGAGCCGTCGGACGAGCCGGGAGACGCGAAGTCCGGAGAAGCGAAGTCCGACGCCGCCGAGACCGGCGAGCAGATCACCACCAACCTCCTCGGCGGGACCAACAAGGTCGTCGTGAAGGTCGACAACTCGGTGAACTCGAACTACGCGCAGTGCTTGCAGATCGTCAAGGGTGTGTCGTGGGATCTCGGCCTCCGCGGCGCACCGCTGGAGACCGTCATGAAGATCGCCACGACCTTCTGCCCGCGGTAGCCGCCGCAGTCACGCGGCTGCCGGCGCCGACGTGAGCGTCCTGCGCGCGTTCGACCGCAACTCCCTTCGCGGCCGGTGCGGCTGGTCGGTGTTCGCAGGCTCACGGAACCAGGGATACCGATCGTGGCCGATGAACACCTCCCACCCCGATTGATGAATCAGCGTGTGGTGCATCCGGCACAGCAGAACGCTGTTGTCGAGCGACGTCTCTCCACCCTGCGACCACGGAATGCAGTGATGCGCATCGGTCCATCCGACGGGCCGGCCGCACCCTGGGAATGCGCACCCTCGATCTCGCACTTCGAGTGCCCTTCTGATCCCCGCCGTGACCAGCCGCTGTTCACGGCCGACGTCCAGCGGCACCGACTCGCCGTCGACCACGATGCGCCGCACCGCCGCATCGCAGAGAACCAGACCCACCGTCGCGGACGACACCGGCCCGGTGTAGCCGAGCGACGAGACCCTCTGCTCCGCCTCCGACCGCCTGCCACTCACACGTTCCTCCGTGCGACTCGGCACGACCAGAGTGACGTGCGGAAGGACGCCGCCGCTCGACGGGCGATCGCGTCCGCTGAGGAAGGAGCGGACTATCTGCCCGAACGCATCTGCCCGCCGCCGTCCCACCGCGCGCGGATCGGGTGAGCCGTCCGGCAGCGGCACCGGTCGGCACAACCGATCCAGCGCCGCGCTGAGTTCCTCTCCGGTGAGCACATCCACGTCGAGCGTCGCCGAGAGCCGACCGTCGGCCCCGACTGCCAGGCTCATCTCATTGAGCTCCGAGTTCTCCGCGACCGGCACCGAGTCCGGATCGGATTCATCGATCTCCGGAGCCCATTCGAGCGCGAGCTCCCGCGCTCGGCGAGCCACATCCGCCGGAGTCTCCTGCACCGTCAGCCGCCGAGCCAGATCCTCACGCGCCGCGGAGTCGAGCGGGATCCGCTTCTCCACGAACGCGATCCCGCGTCCGACGGCATCGACGTGTTCCACTGAGACCCCGCCTGCGCGCGCCTGCCGCGACAACGACGGGAGCGTCGCCGCGACGCCACCCACCCGAGCGAGACGATGTGCCGCCGCCGGCGAGTGACCGAGTCCTTTCAACAGGTCGACGACCGATCTCACTCGCTTGCGAGTCGGAAGCCCCGATCGCGCGGCAGCCTCCGACACTCCAGCCAACGCCGTCGTCGTCAGATTCAGCAGGCGGGTCAACTCCGCCATCAACACGAGGAGTTCGCGGTCGTCGACGCCGGCGCGAGCCACCGAGTCGATCAGTCGCGCGAGCGAACCTCCCGACTCGCCTCCCATTGCCGGAGACAACTCGTCCGACAGACGATCGGCGAACTCCTTCACAGCTTCAGTCAGATTCATGATTCCCCCTTTCGCACGGCCTCCCTCGCCGCGATCGATTCGCAACGCACTGCATCACGCAACAAGCACGCCAGGGTCGCTCAACAGTCACCCCGAGCCGGGTGCCGGTCCGACGAATCCGGACCGGCTCCCGACCCCATCTGCACTTTCGATTCTCAAAGAACTCGAAGCGTCCCCCGAAGAGACCTTCACGCTCGATCTGTGATCTATGCTACATTCGACTTCTAGATAGCACAAGTGTTCGACTCGTCGGGTGGGGTCTCATCCACGGACTCGTACCCAGGAAGGATTATTCCTAGGCAACTACCGGGCCTGGGCCACGTCAACAGAAGTGGGAAGACTGGATGCAGCGGCCGACAGAGACATACCCATCACATGATCGGCCGAGATTCGACAGAGAGGCGAGCACGTGTCCAACGACATCAAGCACATCAAGTTCCAGAACCCGGACATGTTCTGGGAGATCGCGGCGGACCTCTACTTTCCGCCGTCGTTCGACGAATCCGAGAAGTACCCGACCGTCATCAGCGCGCATCCGATCGGCAGCTGCAAGGAGCAGACCGCGGGCAACATCTACGCCACGCGCCTGGCCGACGAGGGCTACGTGGTCATCGCCTTCGACGCCAGTTTTCAGGGTGAGAGCGGCGGCACCCCACGGCTGATCGAGGATCCGACCCAGCGTGTGGAGGACTTCCGCCGGGTGGTCGACTACCTCACGACGCTCCCCTACGTCGACACCGACCGAATCGGCGCGCTGGGTGTGTGCGGCGGCGGCGGATACGTGCTCGCTTCGGCGCAGAGTGAGAAGCGGATCAAGACAGTTGTCTCGATCACCGGCGTGAACTACGGTCGCATGGTCCGCGAGAACGCGGCGGCAGCCGGCGGCCCGGTGGCCGCGCTCAAACAGATCGCCGAGCAGCGCACCGCCGAGGCCGCGGGAGCCGAGGGCGCGATCAGTGCTGCTCTGCCGCCATCGGCCGAGGCCGCGCAGCAGATCGGCGACATCGACGTCGTCGAGGCCTACGACTACTACTGCACCCCGCGCGGACAGTCCGCGAACGGCAAGGCGATCTTCGACGTCGCACACGGCGCGTCGGCCATGGTGTGGGACGCCTTCGCCTTCGCCGAGACGCTGCTGACCCAGCCGATCATGGTCGTCGTCGGCGACAAGCCCGGAGCATTCGGCGCCTACCGCGACGGATTCGAGATCAACCGCCGCGCGGCGTCCGAGGTCAAGGAACTGGTGGTGCTCCCCGGCGTCTCGCACTACGACCTGTACGACCAGCCGCGGGGTGCGGGTGCGGCATTGGAGAAGGTCATTCCCTTCCTGGCCGCGAACCTCTGATCCATCCGACACGACGGAGGTCCCGCACTCGAAACCCGAGTGCGGGACCTCTGTGCGATTCCGTCGGTACCGCTCAACCGGCGGAACTCAACCGATGAGATTCAACGAGGCTCGGCTCAGCCGACCACGAGGGTCTCACCGTCGCCGCTGACGTCCACCGGGACGGTGTCGCCATCGCGTACCCTGCCGGCCAGCAACGCCTTCGCGAGCTGGTCGCCGATGGCCTGCTGCACCAGGCGACGCAGCGGACGCGCACCGTAGAGCGGATCGAATCCGCGTTCGGCCAGCCATTCCTTGGCCTTCGGCGTCACCTCCAGTTCGAGACGACGCTGGTGCAGACGCTTGGCCAGGTTGTCGAGCTGGATGTCGACGATCCGGACCAACTGCTCGGGCGAGAGGGAGTCGAAGATGACCACATCGTCGAGCCTGTTGATGAACTCCGGCTTGAACGCCGCGCGGACGGCCGCCATCACCTGATCCTTGTCACCGCCGGCGCCCAGGTTGGACGTCAGGATGAGGATGGTGTTGCGGAAGTCCACCGTGCGTCCCTGACCGTCGGTCAACCGCCCCTCGTCGAGCACCTGCAGCAGCACGTCGAAGACGTCCGGGTGAGCCTTCTCGACCTCGTCGAACAGGACCACCGAGTACGGACGACGACGCACCGCCTCGGTCAGCTGGCCACCGGCTTCGTACCCCACGTACCCGGGAGGTGCACCGACGAGCCGCGCGACGCTGTGCTTCTCGCCGTACTCGCTCATGTCGATCCGCACGATCGCTCGTTCGTCGTCGAACATGAACTCGGCCAGGGCCTTCGCCAGCTCGGTCTTGCCGGTTCCGGTGGGACCGAGGAACAGGAACGAGCCCAGCGGACGGTTGGGATCGGCGACGCCCGCGCGAGCGCGCCGGACCGCGTCCGAGACGGCCTTGACCGCCTCGAGCTGACCGATGACTCGCTTGCCCAGCTCGTCCTCCATGCGCAGCAGCTTGGCCGTCTCACCCTCGAGCATCTTGCCCGCGGGCACGCCCGTCCACGCCGAGACCACCTCGGCGACCTGGTCGGGACCGACCTCCTCCTGCAGCATCACGTCCTCGTCGGGATCGGTGCCGCTCTTCTCGATCGCGGCCTCCAACTCCTTCTCGAGGCCGGGGATCCGGCCGTACCGGAGCTCGGCGGCCCTCCCGAGATCACCGTCGCGCTCGGCCCGCTCGGCCTCGCCGCGCAGACGCTCCAGTTCCTCCTTCACATCGCGGACGGCGTCGATGGCGGTCTTCTCCGACTGCCAACGGGCCGACAGCTCGTTGAGCTTCTCGCGGTGATCGGCCAGCTCGCGGCGCAATGCCTCGAGTCGTTCCTTGGACGCGGCGTCGGTCTCCTTCTCCAAGGCGACCTCCTCCACTTCCAGGCGCCGGACGATGCGCTCCACCTCGTCGATCTCGACCGGACGCGAGTCGATCTCCATCCGCAACCGTGACGCGGCCTCGTCGACCAGGTCGATCGCCTTGTCGGGCAGGAACCGCGACGTGATGTAGCGGTCGGAGAGCGTCGCGGCAGCCACCAGAGCCGAGTCGGTGATGCGCACGCCGTGATGCACCTCGTACCGGTCCTTGAGTCCGCGAAGGATGCCGATGGTGTCCTCCACCGACGGCTCACCGACGTACACCTGCTGGAACCGGCGTTCGAGGGCCGCGTCCTTCTCGATGTACTTGCGGTACTCCTCGAGCGTGGTGGCACCGACCAGCCGCAGCTCACCGCGGGCGAGCATCGGCTTGATCATGTTGCCCGCGTCCATCGCGGACTCACCGGTCGCGCCGGCACCGACGATGGTGTGCAACTCGTCGATGAACGTGATGATCTGTCCGTCCGACGCCTTGATCTCGTCGAGGACCGCCTTCAGCCGCTCCTCGAACTCGCCGCGGTACTTGGCGCCCGCGACCATCGAGCCGAGGTCGAGCGAGATGACGGTCTTGCCGCGCAACGATTCCGGGACGTCGCCGGCCACCACGCGCTGGGCCAGACCCTCCACGATGGCGGTCTTGCCGACGCCCGGCTCGCCGATGAGCACCGGGTTGTTCTTGGTACGGCGCGAGAGCACCTGGACCACGCGGCGGATCTCGGAATCACGTCCGATCACCGGGTCGAGCTCGCCCTCGCGGGCACGCTTGGTGAGGTCGGTGGAGTACTTCTCCAGCGACTGGTACGTCGCTTCCGGGTTCTCGCTGGTGACGCGCGCTGTGCCCCGGACGGACACGAACGCGTCACGCAGCGCCTCCGGCGTGGCGCCTGCGCCGGCCAGCAGTCGTGCCGTCTCCGACTCACCGGTGGCCAGCCCGACCATCAAATGTTCGGTCGAGACGTACTCGTCGGAGAGGTCGGTGGCCAGCTTCTGCGCAGCGGTGATCGCCGCGATGGACTCGCGGCTCAGCTGCGGCTGCGCGCTCGCACTCGACACGGTCGGAGCCCGGTCGACGAGGGTCTTGGCCTCGTTCCGGATCCGCACGGGGTCGACGCCGACCGCCTTGAGCAGCGGCGATGCGATGCCGTCGGTCTGCTCGAGGAGTGCGACGAGGATGTGGGCCGGCCGCACGTCGGGGTTGCCCGCCGCGGCCGCGTCTTGGACGGCAGCCTGCAGTGCAGCCTGCGTCTTGGTGGTGGGGGTGAAGCTGTCCACTGACATTCGCCTTTCTGTTGAGCTGTCCGGTTCGGCACTGCCGAACCTAAGTCTACGAGGCTCAGGTTTGCCTCTCGAGTTGTTCAACTATCTGAAAGTTGAGTCCATTCCACTAAACCCCAGGGGTTGTCAGTGATACAGGACACAGGTCGAATGTAGCCCCACCTGCAACTGTCGTCCGACGTCGACGAGTCTTCAACGCCGCGCTTCGACGAACGTTTCGTCCGGAGCACGCATCGCGCTTCCAGCCGCGTCACACCGTCACAAGCTGCACGGCATCTGTGCGTACGCGGAGATGTCGCACACCGACTTGTCGGACAGCTTCCATGCGCCGTCCTTCCACACCCACCGCAGCGGGATATAGCGCGAGCCCGACCCCGGAAGCGTCATCTGCAGTCGGGCGTTCGCCGTGGTGCCGTTCTGCGTCAACGGGCCCACCACCTGGTACCGGAAGCCGGTGTACGAATACTGCTTCACCAGGTACAGCACTTTCGAGATGGGACCGACCGCGCGGGAACCGCCCTCGAGGAGCTTCGCCTTCTGAGCGGACGACGAATTGCCGGACAGCGTCGTCAACTGGCTGTTGAACTCGGCGAGCGTCGGCGGAGTGGGACCGGATCCCTGCGGCTGAGCGGTCGTCGGCGCCTGCTGCCGGGTGGCGACGACGGGGGCTCCGGGTGCGAGTCCTGACTCGTCGGTCGCCGGCGCGTCTTCGGCGACCGGCGCCGACGCGTCGGCCGTGGCCGCCGGGGTCTGCGTTCCGCCCTGGACCGCAGGGGCCTGCTGGGTGTCACCGAGACTGACCACGGTGGCAGGCGATTGCGCAGCAGTCGTGGGAGCGGCACCGCTGAGCATCATGGCGACCACGCCGACCACGACGATCAGGGACGAGATCACGGCAGCCAGACCGGCCGCGGCGATCACCGTCGGCGAATTGACACCGGTACCCGACTGACCTGTTCTCCGACTCATTCTTCCTGCACTCCTGACCGCCCCTGGACAACCGTCTGCCCGGTTGTCCGGTCGCGCACCACCGCGCGACACAATTTAGGCAAGGCTAAACTATGCAGTCGAATGCGGCAACGCCGACCTCTACCGTTCGTGCTGCGCCGCGACGACGCCGTTCTCGTACGCGCAGATGACCAAATGCACGCGGTCGCGGGCATCGAGCTTCGTGAGCAGTCGTCCGATATGAGTCTTGACGGTGGTGATCCCCAGGTGCAGGCGGTCGGCGATCTCACCATTGGACAGTCCTGCGGCGACCAGTTCGAACACGTCCCGCTCGCGGTCGGTGAGACGGTCGAGTTCACCGCTGCGCACCGCCGGCCGCTCCGGCGAGCGCCCGAACTCGGTGATGAGTCGCCTGGTGATCGACGGCGAGAGCAACGCATCACCGCGGGCGACGGTGCGAATCGCTTCCAGCATCTGCTCCGGCGGCGTGTCTTTGAGCAGGAACCCACTGGCCCCGCCGCGGAGCGCGGCGAAGACGTATTCGTCGTCGTCGAACGTGGTGACGATCAGCACTCGGGCCGCGGCGTCGTCCGCGACGATCAGACGGGTGGCCTCGATCCCGTCGATGCCGGGCATCCGGATGTCCATCACCACCACGTCGGGCGCAAGCCGGCGGGCGGCGCGGACCGCCTCGCCTCCGTCCCCGGCTTCACCGACAGCGGTCAGGTCGGACGCCGAGTCGATCAGCAGCCGGAATCCGGCGCGCACGAGCTGTTCGTCGTCCACCACCAGCACGGTGGTCGTGTCCGCGGGATCGTTCACGGCGCGCCCGCCGCGTCCGTCACCCGCACGGGCAGTCGTGCCCGGACAGTGAATCCACCGTCCGGATCTGGACCGGCGACGACGTCCCCGCCGAGGAGTTCGACGCGCTCACCGATTCCGGCGAGGCCGAGCCCGGCGCCGACCGGATCGGCCGGCGCCCCGTGTCCGCCGTCGTCGGACACGGTCAGCAACAGGTGGTCCGGACGGTGGGTGAGCCGGACGGTCACCGCGGCGCCCGGAGCATGCTTGACGGCGTTCGTGACGGCCTCCTGAACGATTCGATATCCGGAGAGTTCCACCGCGGGCGGATACGACCTCGGCGGTCCGTCCTCGACGACACTCACCGAGACCACTCCATCGTCGCTGATCTGCGCCGCGAGCGCGGTGAGGTCGGCCAACCCGGGGGCCGCAGCCGCGTCGCCGGGCGCAGTTTCGCGGATCTCGCGCAACAGTCCGCGGAGATCGGACAGTGCCGAGCGGCCCGCAGTCTCGATGGTCGCGAGTGCGCGGCGTGCCTCCTCGGGCTGCTCGTCGAAGACCACTCGGCCGATCCCGGCACGGACGACGATCATGCTCAGCCCGTGCGAGACGACATCGTGGACCTCGCGCGAGAGGCGGAGGTGGTCCTCGGCTCGCAATCGACGCTGCCGCTCCAGCGCCGACAGCCGTTCCTGTTCCCGCACCCGAGCCTGGAACTTCCGTCGGCTCCGCGTCGCGTCGCCGATGATCCAGGCCGGAACAGCGAGAAGCAGGTGAACCGCGTCCTGCTCGATCTCGGGGTGCAGCGAGAAGGCGACCGCTCCGCCGAGCGAGACGGCCAGCACCGCGCCCGCAGTGACCACCGCCGACATCCGACGCGCGCAGCGGTCCGCAACCGTGTAGACGGCGATCGGGAACACAAGCCCGGCATCGGATACGAACGGCGTGAACTGCACGCGTAACAGCATCGCGGCCACCGACACCGCGGTGATCACGCACAGAACCGCGACGGGGCGTCGCCGTCGAAGTATCAGCGGAGCCGCGGCCAGCGCCCCGAACGCGGCTTGCGCGGCCGGAGACCCGTGACGGTCGACCACCCCGAGCAGCAGTGGCCCGGTGAACAGCGCGAAGCACGTGATTGCGATCGTCAGATCCACCAGCATCGCGAATCCGCCGGCGCCCAATCGGTTCTCGATTCGAACGTGCCACGGCGGTCGCGCCGACGGCACTGTCGACGGATGCACGGGATCTGCCATGTCTCTAAATCTAGAAAGGATGAGGCTCCGGCCGCGTCATTCCGGAGTCCTCGCCTGACGTCCTCCCCCGGTACCACCCCGGCCAGCGGATCGTCTCGGAGTACCGCCGAGAATCCGGCTCGTCAGCCGACGACAGCCGAGACCGCCGGCGGCACCGTTGAGTCATGAGCACTTCCACTTCACGTCCCTGCAGCAGTCGTTCCCACATCTCGTCCATCTCGTCGCTGTCGGCAGCCCTGTTCGGTTCCGCTTTCGTGGCGGGACTGATTCACGGTGCACTCCTCTACGCCGGGCGCTCGCCCGTCCACGAGCAGCACCAGGCCGGTACATCGGCGTGGTGGCAACACGCGGTACTGGCCGGACTCGCGGCCGCTCTCGCGATGGCCGTCGGCATCCATCGCCGTCGCACGGGTCGCCGCGGACCGGTCGTTCTGCTGCCTCTCGGACGACGGGCGGCTCTTCGTGTCCGCCGCACGCTCAGAGCCGCAGCCGCGGGGCAGAGCCGTTGGCGCCTCGCGGCCGCCCTCCCGCCCACCGCACTGCTCGTGTTCTGCGTATACCGCGCCGGCGTCCAGGTCATCGGCGGGCTCGACCCGAACTTCACGGTCAACGCCTGGGGCGGACCCGGTTACATCGGCGCGATGGCGTGCCACTACCTGGACGCAGCACTCCTGATGGCGTCCGCCGCGTTGCTGCTGGACATGATCCTGCTCCCGGCAGACGACGGTGCGGTCCGTACCGGTCACACCGCGTCGCGTTCACGGGGCACCGCCGCGGGAACCGGGGGACGACCGGACAGGACTCCGTACATCGTCCTACCGTGCCAGTCGGTGGTCGCGAAGGGCTCGGCCGCCCAACCCGCCACGAACCAGTCCCGCAATTCCGGCGAGCCGGTCCAGGCGTAGAAGGGCCTGTCGCGCTCGGCGCAGTATCGTTCGACGACCCGCATCATGTCGATGAGCGTGCGACCGCCGCGTCCCCCGGGTTCGACCGTGGTGAGGGTGCAGTTGACCGCGTCCTCGACCGGCGACCACAGCGGCGGCTGTGTCCAGAGCTCGGCCAACCTCTCGCGCAGACCCGGTGTACGTGCCGCCACCTCGACGTCCGCGGGAGTGAGCGGCGGCTCACCGTCTGGCGACAGATCGACGTCGTGCGGCTGCCAGACGAGTACTCCGACCAGCCGCCCGTCGCTGCGGGCGCCCGTGACACACCCGACTCTCAGCAACGGACGAAGGAGCAGGCGAGCGAGCCACTCCCGCTTGTCCGAATCGCCGACGTGCTCGCCCAGCAACCACTGGTAGAGCGGAATCTCCCGGATCCCGTGGGCGGCGAGCCGCACGGCCTCGGTCAGGTCGGTGTCATCAAGGGTGACGATCTCGGTCATTCATGCGGTCCCATCGCTGCGATCCGGTGCTCGACCGCACCGGGTGCCGGAAGAAAGCCGAGAGGCCGCTTCGCAATGAGCGAAGCGACCTCTCGTCGAATCGAGCTACGTCGTCTCGAACTACGGCGTCGCCGGGGTGTCTCCACCGCTGCTGCCGCCGCTGGAACCGAGAGCGTCCAGGATCGGGGTCAAGAAGTCGATTTCGAGGCGAAGCGGGCCGTCTGCCATTTTCTACTCTTTTCTCTATCGGGGAGGTCGTCCGATCAGTTGTCAACCGAACGCGTTAATCACGTTGCGCCGTCGTGTCAGATCCATCACAGAATGACGGATTTTCGTTACAAAACCGTTATCTGGACAGTTGTCGGCGTTCGCCGTGAATACCCGGCCCGACCAGGGGTTATGGGAGAAATCGGCGAATTTCGAGCTCTGGGCTCACTTGTTGTCCGCGAACCGCTCCACGGCCCGCCTCGGACCCGCGACGATCAACACATCGTCCTCATGAACCACGGTGTCGACGCCGGCGAACTCGAACGCGCCGTCGCCCTTCTTGATCGCGACGATGGTGACGCCGTAGGTGCTCCGCACTCGGCTCGACTTGAGATCAAGACCGACGAGGTCGCGCGGTACCGACGACTTCCCCATCGCGAACTCGTGGTCGAACTCCGCGTAGTCGAGCAGCCGTCGATCGATGACGAGATGCGCGACTCGCTCGCCCATCTCGTGCTCCGGCAGCACGACGTGATGGGCGCCGACGCGAGTGAGGATGCTCCCGTGCTGACGCGACAACGCCTTCGCCCAGATGTCGGGAACCTCCAGATCGGCGAGCACCGACGTGGTCAGCACACTGGCCTCGAGGTCGGCCCCGATGCAGACGATCACGTGATCGAACGTCTCGACGCCCAACTGGCGCAGCGCCTGTGGATCCGTCGAATCGATCACCGCGGCGTTCGGCAGGTCGTCGGAGTATCGCTGCACGAGGGCCGGATCGCTGTCCATCGCGAGCACCTCGACGCCCTGATTCACGAGCTCGATCGCCAGCGACGCCCCGAATCGGCCGAGACCGATGACGGCCACGCGCCGCTCGTCGTCGCGAGTCCTTCTGAACCTAGCCAACGATCGGGCGCTCCTCGGGTCGTTCGAATCTGCGGGCCTTCTCCCGCAGCGCGAGAGCCGATCCCAGCGTAATCGGACCGAGGCGGCCGAGCAGCATCAACCCGACCAGAAACAATTGCGCCGCGCCGGGAAGATCCGGCGTGATCCCCGTCGACAGTCCGACGGTGGCGAACGCCGACACCGTCTCGATCAGCACCGTATCGAGGGTGTAGTCGGTGAGGTACATCAGCGCGAGCGTGGCGGCGACGACCGCGCCGACGCCGAGGAGCGCGACGGTGATCGCCTGCCGCTGGACGTCCGGCCCGATCCGCCGCCTCATCGCATGTACGCTCGGCTCACCCCGGATCTCGCTCAAGATCACGTAGCCGAGGATCGCGAAGGTGGTGACCTTGATGCCGCCCGCGGTACCCGCACTGCCGCCGCCGATGAACATCAGGACGTCGGTCACCAGCAGCGAGCTCGACTTCATCGAGCCGACGTCGACGCTGTTGAATCCGGCCGTGCGCGGCGAGACTCCGGAGAACATGCCGGCGAGCAGCTTGTCGGAGAGTCCCAGATGGCCCAGCGTGGCCGGATTGGTCCACTCCGTGGCGGTCAGCGCCACCACGCCGACCACGGCCAGCGCCGCGTAGGTGACCAGTGTCATCCGGGTGTGCAACGACAGCCGCAGCCGGGCGGCGCGGCCCACACCCCGCAGCCTCAGTCCGGCGCGGCGCATCTCGCGCGCCAGCTCGAAGAGCACGGGGAAACCGAGTCCGCCGAGAATCAGCGCCGCCGAAACGGGCACGATGATCCACGGATCGCCGACGAAGCCGACGAGGTTGTCGCTGAAGAGGGCGAACCCGGCGTTGTTGAACGCCGAGACCGCATGGAAGACGCCGAGGTAGGCGGCACGCCCCGTCGACTCGCCGTAGCCGGTCGCGAACCGGACCGCGAGAATCGCCGCGACCACGGCCTCGATCACCACCGTGGTGCCGATCACCCCGAGAATCACCCGCCGGCCGTCGCCGAACACCGTGGACTTCGATTCCCGCTGCGCCGCCATCTGTGTCTGCAGCCGCACCCTCCGTGCGATGAGCAGACCGAAGATCGTCGCCAGCGACATCACCCCGAGTCCGCCCACCTGAATCAACACCAGGATGACCACCTGGCCGAAGCCCGACCAGTGCTCGGCGGTGTCGACGACCGAGAGCCCGGTGACACAGGTCGCCGACGTCGCGGTGAACAACGCCGCCACCAGGCCCGTGCCCCGTCCGTCGGCCGACGACGTCGGAAGCGTCAGCAGCACGGTTCCGGCGACGATGACGAGAACGAAGCCGATCAGGATCAGACGTGCAGGTCGTAGCGCCGGGCGTCGCCGGCCCGCGGCGGGCAGCATTTTCAGAAGACTACCCCGCACAGGCCGGAGACCCTTGACGAACCGACTCGCCTGCGTAGGATTGTCGACAATCAACAGACCGCGATCGAGAGAGACGGTCGATGTCATGAGCACACCGCACGCGAGCACCTGCGCACTCACCGCATTGGAGCTGACCGAGGCCTATCGCGCCGGCACCCTCTCGCCGGTGGAGGCGACCGAAGAAGCTCTTGCTGCGATCACCCGCCTCGACCCCGCGCTGAACGCCTTCTGCCTGGTGGATCCCGAGGGAGCCCGTGCCGCGGCGCGCGCCGCCGAGCAACGCTACCGGCACGGCGATCCGCTCGGCCCGCTCGACGGCGTACCCGTGACGATCAAGGACATCTTCCTCACCGCGGACCACCCGACGCTCCGCGGCTCGCGACTGCTGGCAGACGGGCAGGCGGCCGCCCCTCCGACCGACGACGCCCCCGCTGTGGCCGCGACGCGCGATGCCGGCTGCGTGGTCCTCGGCAAGACCACCACACCCGAGTTCGCGTGGAAAGCGGTGACCGATTCTCCGCTGACCGGGATAACGCGGAACCCCTACGACCCGGCACTGACTCCCGGTGGATCCAGCGGCGGGTCGGCGGCCGCCGTCGCCGCCGGACTCGGCCCGCTGTCGGTCGGCACCGACGGCGGCGGGTCGGTCCGGATCCCCGCCTCCTTCACTGGAACGGTCGCGCTGAAACCCACCTACGGCGTGGTGCCGATGTACCCGTCCAGCCCGTTCGGGACCCTCGCGCACGCCGGTCCGATGACCCGAACTGTCACGGACGCCGCCGCGTATATGGATGTGCTGGTCCGGCCGGACTACCGCGACTGGTCCGCGGTGCCGGCACAGGCGACGGCCCCCGAGCCCGGGGGATTTCTCGCGGCCGTGCTCGAGGGCACCCGCGCCGACCGCCCGCTTTCCGGCCTGCGGATCGCGTACAGCCGCGACCTCGGCTTCGGCACCAACCATCGAGACGTCGAGCGAGAGGTGAGCGCCGCGGCACGGACGCTCGAGAGCCTCGGCGCGCGGGTCGAGGAAGTGACGCTGGAACTCGCCGACCCGGCCGATGCCTTCCACGTCCTCTGGTTCGCCGGAGCCGCGGCCGTTCTGAAGCCGTTCGGCGACGATGTGTCCGACCGGATCGACCCCTCCCTTCGCGCGGCCCTGCACCGGCATTCGGAGTTCACCGCGCAGCACTACCTCGACGCCGTCGCCGTGCGGATGGCGCTCGGCGTTCAACTCGGCGCACTGCACACGGACTACGACCTGCTGCTGACTCCCACCACCCCCGTGCCGGCATTCCCGGTCGGGAGCGACGTCCCTCCGGGATGGCCCGACGACGACTGGACCTCGTGGACGCCGTACACCTACCTTTTCAATATGACTCAGCAACCCGCACTGTCGGTGCCGTGCGGCGTCACCGACAGCGGCCTTCCGGTCGGCGCTCAGCTCATCGGACCGCGCTTCGCCGATCTGCTGGTGATGCGGGCGGGAGCCGCGTTGCAGGCGGCAGTCGCCGACCGCGTACCGCGACCGCGGATCCACGCATGCTCCGAAGAAGCGTGAAGACGGGAAGCGGGATGACGGGAAGCGTGATGACAGCGAGCGACCGTCCGGCGAGTTCGTTGGAACCCGTCGTCCAGGAATCGACCCCCGCGATCATCGCCCGCGCCCTGCGCCGGGCGATCTCCGCCGGAGAGTTCCCGCCCGGATCCCAACTCGGCGAAGCCACCCTGGCGAAGCAGCTCGGAGTCAGCCGGGGACCGTTGCGCGAGGCGATGCAGCGGCTCACCCAGGAGGGACTCCTGATCTCGCGCCGCAATCGGGGCCTGTTCGTTCCCGAACTGACCGCCGACGCCGTCGCCGACATGTACCTGCTGCGTACGACGATCGAACGCGCCGCGGTGGAGCGGATCCTCGCGGCCGGAACGGGGCCGTCATGCGCCGACCGTCTCGACGCCGTGGTCGCGCGGATGTCGGCGGCTGCGACGAGACGCGACTCCCCTGCGATGATGGCCGCCGACCTGGAGTTCCACCGCACCATCGTGGAGTCCGCCGAGAGCGACCGGCTCTCGCGGGTGCACGAGACGGTGATCGTCGAGACGAGCATGTGTCTTCGGGCCATGGCGCCGACATACGCTCCTGGCTCGGACCGGGTGTCGGAGCACCGCGAGATCGCCGACGCCGTTCGCGCCGGCGACCGGACTCGTGCGGTCGCCGTCCTGGAAGCGCACATGAGCGACGGGCTGGCCCGGTTGACCGGCGGCACAGCCGAACCGGCCGCCGGCCACCTGCCGTAGCGGGCCTAGGTCGCGTTCCGCACCGGCATCGCCACGTACTTGGTCTCCAAGAACTCGTCGATGCCGGAGAATCCGCCCTCCCGGCCGAGACCCGATTGCTTCACGCCGCCGAACGGTGCCGCGGGATTCGAGACCAGCCCGGTGTTGAATCCCACCATCCCGGTCTCCAGTCGCTCGGCGATGGAGAAGCCGCGATCCGCGGACTCGGTCATCACGTAGGAGACCAGGCCGAACTCCGTGTTGTTCGCAAGTTCGACGGCCTCGTCGTCGGAGTCGAACGGCACCAACGCGGCCACCGGCCCGAAGATCTCCGTGCGCACCATCTCAGCGTCGGACGCGACGCCGGTCAGGACCGTCGGCGGGTAGAACCATCCACGCCCCTCGGGCCGCTCGCCGCCGCACAGTACCTCCGCACCGCGGGAGACGGCGTCGCGCACCAGATCGTCGACCTTGTCGACGGCGGCGCGGTTCACCAACGGACCCACATCGGTGCCGTCGACCGCCCCGTCTCCGACGGTCAGCTCCGACATCCGGGTAGTCAGCCGCCCGGCGAAGTCTCCGATCACCGAACGGTGCACCAGGATCCGGTTGGCGGCCGTGCACGCCTCGCCCATGTTCCGCATCTTGGCCGCGAGGACCGCCTCGATCGCGACGTCGAGATCGGCGTCCTCGCAGACGATGAACGGGGCATTGCCGCCCAGTTCCATCGACGTCCGCAGCACCCCGCGGGCGCAGTGTTCGAGCAGCGACTTGCCGACGTCGGTGGAGCCGGTGAACGACAGCTTGCGCGCCTTACCCGAATCGATCCACGGCTCGACGACCGAGCCGGCCGACGAGGTGCAGACCACCGAGAGGACTCCGTCGGGCAGCCCCGCCTCGCGCAGCAGATCGGTGACGTACAGGGAGGTCAGCGGAGTGAGGCTGGCCGGCTTGTAGACCATCGTGCAACCGGCGGCGATGGCCGGCCCGATCTTTCGCGCGACCATCGCGAGCGGAAAGTTCCACGGCGTGATCAGGATGCACGGTCCCACCGGTTCCTGGGTGACGATGATCCGCGACTTGCCGTCGGGACTGCGCCGCGCATCGCCGCGGATCCGCACGGCCTCCTCGGCGAACCAGCGGAAGAATTCGGCGCCGTACGCCACCTCGCCGCGGGACTCGGCCAGCGGTTTGCCCATCTCCGCGGTCATCACCGCCGCGACCTCGTCAGCCCGTTCGGTGAGGAGTTCGTACGCTCTCCGCAGGATCTCCGACCGCTCGCGCGCGGGGGTCGCCGCCCACTCGCGCTGGTGTGCCGCCGCCGAGTCGATCGCCGCGACCGCATCGCTCTCGCCACCGTCGGCGAGCGTCGCCAGCACCTCTCCGGTGGCCGGGTTCTCGACGTCGAACGTGCTGCCGGAAGACGCCTGGCGCCAGCGTCCGTCGATGTGGATGCCGGTGCCTAGACCGGCGATGATGTCGGCGACGGAACGGGTCATGACATACCTCCTGTGATGATTGAGCTATCGGGGTCCTCCCCCGCCGGCCGCGGGGTCGGCGGAGTGCGATTCGAGTGGGTCCGGGTCGAGCAGTTCCAGCAGATGCCGTCCTCGCCGGTCGGCGCCCGTGGCTCCGCCGGCGGCCGGATCGGTGACGGCGAGGCGACGGATCGCGGTGGCGCACGAGAAGCCGTCGGTGAGCACCGGAGTGTCGGGATGACGCCGCAGTGCGGGCGCCAGCGCTTGCTCGGCCACCGCGTCCGACACCTCCTCATGGCCGGCGGTGAAACCGAAATCGCCTGCCACACCGCAACACCCGGTCGCTTCGACGATGCTGCCGACGCCGAGTGCGGTGAGCGTCGCACGCTGGACCCGGTTTCCGAAGGTCGCGTATTCGTGGCAGTGAGTCTGAAGCACCACCGCCTCGGGTGGTCCGTCCGGCCACTGTGGCGCACGCCCTTGCTCCGCGAGGTGCCCCAGGTGCACCGCCACCGATCGTACGCGCGCCGCCACGCGGCGTGCCCGCTCCGCATCGGCCGCACCCACCGACTCCTCCGAGAGCAGTCGCGGCAGATCCTCGCGCAGTGCCGCGGCGCAGCTCGGCTCCACGACGACGATCGGCGCCTCCGGGTCGAGGGCGTCGAGATGCCGAGCCGTGCGCCGCAATGTCCTGCGGGCGGCGTCGAGCCGACCGGTGGTGATCTGAGTGAGCCCGCAGCAGTGGTGCTCGCTGCAGGCGACCGCGGAGTGGACGCCGCCGAGCACCCGGACAGCCGCACCGGCCACCTCCGGACGCAGCCCCCGGGTGAACGAGTCGAGGAACAGCACCACCTCGGCCGGTCCGGGCGCGCCGACACTGTCCGGAGCGCGTCCGAGTTCGGCGCGCAGCCGCGCTGCGGACGCGAACTGCGGCAGCACCCGGCCCTGCGCCAGACCGCCCAGCCGCGCACCGGCGCGGCCGGCCCGCGAGGCCAGCAGCCGGTTCAGCGGTCCGGCGGCGTACGGGGTGAACCGCAGCCACGTGGGCAGCAGACCGAGCGTGTAGTGCGCCCGCGGCCGCAGCCGTCGGGCATATCTGCGGTGCAGCGCCTCGGACTTCATCGCCGCCATGTCCACACCCGTCGGGCAGTCGGACGAGCACGCCTTGCACGCCAGACACAACTCCAACGATTCGGCGACCATCGGTGAGTCCCAGTCCGCGGCGGCACCGCCCCGGACCAGTTCCTGCAGCACCCTCGCGCGGCCGCGCGTGGAGTCCTTCTCGTCGCCGGTGGCCCGGTAGGACGGACACATCACTCCGCCCGAGTGAGTCCGGCACCGTCCGATGCCGATGCACGACTGGGCGGGATGCGGGTCGACGTCGGCCAGCGCGAGGTCGGCGTCGATCGGCCGGGTGGCCCGGAGTCCGCCCGGCGCGAGCAGGCCCCGAGGGTCCCAGATCGACGCGAAGCGGTCGAAGGCCGTCAGCATCTCGTCGGAGTACATGATCGGCAGCAGCTCCGACCGCGCGCGTCCGTCGCCGTGCTCCCCGGAGAGCGAGCCCTCGTAGCGCACCACGAGGTGCGCGGCATCGGTGCAGAACTCGCGGAACACGGTGCGCCCCTGCGAGGTCCGCAGATCGAAGTCGATTCGGATGTGCATGCAGCCGGCGCCGAAGTGGCCGTACATGACGCCGGTGAGACCGTGCCGGCCGAGCAGGTCGCGGAAGTCGGCGAGGTAGTCGGCCAGCAGGTCCGGCCGCACGGCGGCGTCCTCCCAGCCGGGCCAGGTGGAGATGGTCTCGCCCGTCGCGGGATCGGTGAGCCGCGAGCTGAGTCCGGCGCCGTCCTCGCGTACGCGCCACAGGTCGGCGCGCTCCGCCGGATCGTGCACCTGGCGGACGTCGACCGTGTGTCCGGCGGTCCGCAGCTCGTGCACCAGTTCATCGGCCGCGTCGGCACCGCGGTCGGTCTCGATGAACAGCCATGCGTGCCCGGAGGGCAGATCGGCCACCGCGTCGGCGCCGCGCCGGCGGCGCATCGTCTCCACGATCACCTCGTCGACCCCTTCGACGGCGGTGGGTCCGTGGAGCAGCAGCAACGGCACGTCGCGCGCCGCGTCGACGATGTCGGCGTATCCGGCCACGATCAGCGAGGTGGTCGCGGGCCGCGGTACCAGCGCGACCGTGGCCGAGGTGATGACGCCGCACGTTCCCTCGCTGCCGACCAGCGCACGGGCGACGTCGAAGCCCTCCTCGGGAAGCAGATGCCTGAGGTGATAGCCGGACACCTGCCGCGGAATGCGTCCCAGCTCGGTCCTGATGGCGGCGAGGTGGTCGGCGGCCAGCGCGCGCAACTCCGACTCGAGGTGTTCGGCGCGCGCCGCGGCCTGGGTGTCGGCGGGATCGGTGGCCCTGATTCCGTTGCGGGTGGCGGTGACCCGCAGTCCGTCGGCGGTGACCAGGGCGAGTTCGACGACGTGATCGGCGGTGCGGCCGTAGCGCACCGAGTGGTTGCCGCAGGCGTCGTTGCCGACAGCCCCGCCGAGGCAGGCACGGGTCTGGCTCGACGGGTCCGGGGCGAAGGTCAGGCGATCGCCGGTGGACGCGTGCACCGCTGCCCGCAGCGCGGTGAGCACCACCCCGGCCTGTGCCGTGGCCGTACCCGCTTCCTCGTCCACGCGGAGCACCCGGTTCATGTGGCGCGAGAGATCGATGACCAGTCCGTCACCGATCGAGTTGCCCGACATCGAGGTGCCGCCTCCGCGGGCGGTCACCGGCACTCCGAGACGGTGACAGACGGTGAGCGCCGCGGACACCTCTCCCTCCGACCGGGGGAAGAGCACCGCCGCGGGCACCACGCGGTAGTTGGAGGCGTCGTAGGAGTACTCGGCGAGACGCCGCGGAGAGGACTCCGGGGCCAGTCCTTCCGCGCGGAGTGCATCGATCAGCGCGGCGGGGACTGTCATGAGATCAGCCTCCCACTACACGCTCCACGGCGCGAATGAATCTCTCCGTGCCGGTGGCGACCTCGTCTGCGGTGACGGTCAGCGGCGGGATGATCCGGACGATGGCCCCGATGGGTCCGCAGGTGAGGGTCAGCAGATCCTCGTCGATGCACGCCCGCTGCACGGCGCCCGCCAGCCGCACCGCCTCGGCCGAGTCCGGGCTCCCCGCATTGGCCGTCGGATCGCCGAATTCGACGGCCAGCATCAGTCCGGTTCCGCGGATGTCGCAGATCTCATCGACGCCGTCGAGCCCCGCGCGCAGGCCGTCGAGCAATTGCGCGCCGCGTACGCGCGCATTCTCCACCAGCCCTTCCCGTTCGATCACCTCGAGCGTGGCCACGCCGGCGGCCGCCGCGACCGCGTTGCCGCCGTAGGTCCCGCCCTGCGACCCCGGCCAGGCCTTCGCCATGATCGCCTCGGGCGCCGCGATCGCCGAGATCGGAAACCCCGAGGCGATGCCCTTGGCGGTGATGATGACATCGGGCACCAGCCCGTCGGTGTGCTGATGCCCCCAGAATCGTCCGGTGCGACCGACGCCCGCCTGCACCTCGTCGAGCACCAGCAGCGCGCCGTGCCGTCGGGTCCGCTCGCGCAGGCCGGCGAGGTATGCGGGCGGGACCGCGAGGTATCCGCCGTCGCCGAGGACGGGTTCGATCAGAACCGCGGCCAGTTCGTCGGGATGAATCCGAGTGCCGAGGAGGTAGTCGAACTCCTTGAGCGCGTAGTCGACGGCCTCGTCCTCCGACAGTCCCAGCCGCAGGGCGTCGGGGAACGGGGTGGTCGCGACACCGGCCATCAGCGGTCCGAACCCGGCCGAGAACTTGGTGCCCGCCGAGGTGAGCGAGGCGGCGGCCACGGTGCGGCCGTGGAATCCGCGCTGCACCGTGACGATGTACTGGCGCCGCGTCGCCATCCGCGCCAGCCGGACCGCGGCCTCGACCGCCTCCGACCCGGAGTTGGCGTAGAAAACCGAGTCGATCCCGTCCGGCAGATGTTCGCCGAGCTTCTCGGTGAGCCGCAACAGCGGTTGGTGCATCACCGTCGTGTACTGCGCGTGGATGATCTTGGCGCACTGCTCCTGCGCGGCGGCCACCACGTCGGGATGACAGTGACCGGTGCTGGTGACACCGATCCCCGTGGTGAAGTCGAGATAGCGGCGGCCGTCCGTGCCGTGTATCCACGATCCGGACGCGTGGTCGACGACGACCGGAGTCGCCTGCTTCAGAACCGGAGACAGGGACGCGCTGCTCATGTGGTCAGTGTGTCCCCCCGCACATCGACTGTCAACGGTAGGATTGTCGACAATCTGGCGACCGTTACGGTGGAACCATGTCCGACCGCAGACCCATCGTCGTCCTGCTCACCGCCGACGGAGTCGAGCCGCCAGCCGACCTCGACGCGATGGCCCGGATCGCCGAGATCCGCACCGCGACGGACGGCACCCTCGCCGACGCGCTACCCGGCGCCGACGTCCTGCTGGTCTGGGACATCTTCTCCGACGCCCTGTCGCGCGCCTGGCACGCGGCGGACGCGCTGCGATGGGTGCACGTGGCCGCGGCCGGCGTGGACGCGATCCTGTTCGACGGGCTCCGGTCGTCGTCCGTACGGGTCACCAATGCGCGCGGCGTCTTCGACGAGCCGATCGCCGAATACGTGCTGGCCTGCATTCTGGCGCACGACAAGCTCCTCCACGAGACCGAGGAGTTCAGGCGCGAGGAGCGGTGGGTGCACCGGGAGACCCGGCGCGTCGCCGGCCGCCGTGCGCTGGTGGTCGGAACCGGGGGCATCGGGCGAGCCACGGCCCGGCTGCTGCGGCGCGTGGGGCTGCAGGTGCGCGGTGCCGGCCGACGGCCCCGCGAGGACGATCCCGACTTCGGCGTGGTCGTCGACTCGGCCGACCTCGCCGCCCACCTCACCGACGTGGACCACCTGGTGATGGTCGCGCCCCTGACGGAGACGACTCGGGGGATGCTCGGCGCCGGGCAGTTGGCGGCGCTGCCCGACGGCGCGCACGTCGTCAACGTCGGGCGAGGCGCCCTGGTGGATCAGTCCGCGCTCACCGCCGAGATCGCGGCCGGACGGCTCTCGGCGCATCTCGACGTTTTCGACACCGAGCCGCTTCCCACCGATGACCCGCTGTGGACGCTGCCCGGCGCGCACATCAGCCCGCACATGTCGGGCGACGTGATCGGCTGGCGTGGCACGCTCTCCGACCAGTTCCTCGGCATGCTGACCGACTATGCCGCAGGGCGCGATCCCGGGCCCGCCGTCGACAAGGAACGCGGTTACGTTCCCGGCCGCTGACCGCCCGGAGCCCGGAGTCCCACTTCCACCGCGGCCTCGGCCATCGCGTCGATGAATGCCTGCAGCGACGATCGGTCCGAGTCCCTGGTGCGGTACGCGATCGACAGGTTGCGCTCGAATCTCCCGGCCAGCGGCGTCAGCTCCGCGCCCGGCGGCGGTGTCATCCCACCGAGGTCGGACACCAGTGTCACACCTTGACCGGCGGCGACGAGCGCCAGCGCGGTCGACTGCTCGCCGACGACGTGCCGCACATCCGGTTCGAATCCCGCCTCCCGGCATGCCAGGCGCACCGCGCGGCCGAAGTGCGAACGCGAGTCGGACAGGATCCATGCGTCGGCAGCCAGTCCCGCGAGGTCGATCGGGTCGGGACCGGCGGCACCCGCGGGCGCCGCGACGTACATCCGCTCCACCGCGATCGTCTGCCGTTCCAGGGTGCGGATCCGCGGCATCGCGTAGTTCGAGTAGTCGATGACGAATGAGAGGTCGAGCGAACCGTCGCGCACCGCATCGGAACCCGCCTCGGGCGCCAGTTCCACCGACCGCACCGAGACTCCCGGCGCTCGCCGTTCGAGAATCGCCAGTCCGGTCGGCAGGAGCCCCGTCGCCACCGACGCCCACACGCCGGCGCGGAGCGTGGCGGACGAGGCACCGCGCAGTGATTCGATCGCGTTGCCCGCGCTCTCGACCGCGTCGAGGATCGACTCTGAGTGATCGGCGAGCACCATGCCGGCCTCGGTGAGTGAGATGCGGCGTCCGTGCCGTTCGAACAACGGAGTCTCCGCCTCCCGCTCCAGGAGCGAAAGCTGTTGGGACACTGCGGACGCCGAATAGTGGAGGGCGTCGGCCACCGCGGTGACCGTGCCGCGGTACCGAAGCTCCCGAAGCAGTTTCAGGCGGTGCAGCGAGACCTCCATGCATCGAGCCTAATCGGTAAAGCTGAACGGTCGTCTTCACAAATTCCACATGGACCCGGGCGCATCCGGAATCCGATGATGAGGACGACGGCGGATGTACGCACCCGCGAGATCGACCGTGAGGAGGACCGGCCATGACGCTCACCCCGACCGACCCGGCTGCCGCAGGCGGTCTGCCCCCGACCGAGGGCGTTCTGCACGAGACCGTCCTGCCCGCGCCCGGCTCCGGCGGGCGTCGACCGCCGATTCTGCGCATCGAATGGGTCGACGACGAGACCGGCGCCGTGGGCTACCTCGTGATCGACACTCTGGTGCACGGGATGGCGACCGGCGGAACTCGCATGCGCGCGGGTTGCACCGTCGACGAGGTGGCCGATCTGGCACGCGGAATGTCGAACAAGACGGCGGCCTTCGACCTGCCCGTCGGCGGTGCGAAGGGCGGCATCGATTTCGATCCCAAGGATCCGCGGGCCGTCGATGTACTGACCCGCTACTGCGAGGCGATGCGTCCCTTCCTCGACAACCATTGGGTCACCGCCGAGGATCTCGGAGTGTCGCAGGAGCGGATCGACACCGTCTTCGCCCGTCTCGGGATGCGGCAGTCGTATCACGCGGCGATCGAGCGGTCGCCGGACCCGCGCGCGACCGCCGACCGCGTCTTCGCGGGTCTCAACGCCTACGCGCCCGGAGGACGCCTCGGCGACGTGGTCGGTGGCTACGGCGCCGCGCAGGCCGCTCTGGCCGCGGCCGGGGTTCGCGGCTGGGCGGTGCCGGAGACGACGATCGCGGTCCAGGGCGCCGGGACGATGGGCGGCGGCGCCGCGTTCTATCTGCACGAAGCCGGTGCGCGCGTGGTGGCCTTGGCCGATGCCGCCGGGACGCTCTACGACCCGGACGGGCTCGACGTCCCCGGGCTGCTCGACGCACGGGATGAGTACGGCGAGATCGATCGGACCGCGGTGCCGTCGCGGGTGATGCGCCTGCCTCGCGAGGCAGTTCTGGCGACCGCGTGCGACATCCTGGTCCCCGCGGCCGTGTCGTACGCGATCACCGGCGCAGGGTGCGGCGACGTCCGAGCGCGGATCGTGGTGGAAGCCGCGAACGCTCCGACCACCGCCGACGCCGAACTGGATCTCACCGCCCGCGGTATCGCCGTGATCCCCGACTTCATCGCCAACGCCGGCGCCGTCGCCTGGGCGTGGTGGCTGCTGCTCGGCCAGGTGGGCGAGGACTACCGCGACTCGTTCGACCGGTTGCGCACCCGGATGGATGCGAAGGTCTCGTCATTGCTGACCGGGTGGACACCGTCCGCCGGCCCCATCCGCTGGGCCGCCGACGTCTCCGCGCGCTCGCGCTCCGCGGAGCCGCTGGTGGTTCCGTAGCCCGACTCCGCGTAGGCGCGTCGGCGGGGTGACGCCCGACGCCGCGCGACCCGGCGGCGAGCGTAACGCACGCGTACGGTCGAGTGCATGGCTCACATCGCGATCATCGGCGGTCACGGAAAGATCGCCCTACTCCTGGCTCCCCTGCTCATCGCGCGTGGCGACGCGGTCACGTCGATCATCCGCAACGCGGACCATGCCGCAGACGTCGAGGCGACGGGCGCACGGGCACTGATCCTCGACATCGAGAACTCGACTGAGGGTCAGATCGCCGAGGCGTTGACGGGCACCGACGCCGTGGTCTTCAGCGCGGGCGCGGGCGGCGGCGACCCGGCACGCACGTACGCCGTCGACCGCGATGCGGCAATCGCCACGATGCACGCCGCGCAGTCCGCGGGTGTTCGGCGCTTCGTGATGGTCTCCTACCTCGGCGCCGGCCCCGATCACGGCGTGCCCGAGAGCGACTCGTTCTTCCCGTACGCCGAGGCCAAAGCCGCTGCTGACACGGCTCTGCGCTCGGCTGACCTCGACTGGACAATTCTGATGCCCGGCCGGCTGACGCTCGACGAACCGACCGGCGCGATCGACCCGGGCGCGACGCGCTCACCCGACAATCCCGGTACGTCGCGGGCGAACGTCGCACTGGTCGCCGCCGCGGTCCTCGCGACACCGTCGACGACAGGAAAGGACATCGCGTTCACCGACGGCGACGTACCCGTCGATCAAGCGGTGCGCTGACACCTACCGCCGATCAAGCGGACTTCCAGGTGGCGACCGCCCAGATGACGACCAGGTCGAGGGCGATGAGCAAGATGGACCACCAGGGGTAGTACGGCAGCCAGAGGAAATTGGCGATGATCGACAGCGATGCGATGACGATGGCCGCGACGCGCGCCCACACCGCACCGGTGAACATGCCGATCGCGATGATCATCGCGAGGACGCCCACCACGATGTGGATCCAGCCCCACGCGGTGGTGTCGAACTGGTAAACGTACTGCGGGCCGACGACGATCAGGTCGTCGTTGACGACCGCCGAAATACCCTGGAACAGACCGAGAAGACCGGCGACGAAGAGCAGGATCGCAGCGGCGAACGTGGCTCCGCCTGCGAGGCCCTGCCGTACCGGATGCGATTCGCGTTGATCGGGAACGGACATGAGAGAACTCCCATCGTGTTGATCGTCTACGCCCCCATCATCGCGCTCGGCCATCCCTCGCACAACACCCTTTGCGAGTGATTCCGACGGCACGGGAGAATCCGGCGTGCTCGGTCCCGGTCAGATCAGCCTCAGCTCCCGCGCCCGCGTTATCGCGTCACGACGGCCGCGCCCCGAGCTTCTGGTAGATCGCGCGCTGATGCGTCTTGACGGTATTCACCGAGATGAACAGCCGATCGGCGATCTCGGCGGTGGTCGTGGCACCGAGCAGATGCCGGAGGACATCCATCTCGCGGGCGCTCAGCCGCGGAACCAGCCGGCCCGCCTCGTCGACGAGCCCGCCGGTACGGACCGGAATCCGATTGAGAAGGTCGAGTGCGAAGCCGCTGTGCTCCGTGCCGCCGGCGACCCGGTCGGACAGCAGTTCGCGCAAGTGGACTCCTCGTTCGAGGAACGACCGGCGAAGCCGATGACCGGCGGCGATGCCCAGGGCTCGGTCGAGGGCCCGCAGTCGCTGATCCCTGCTCGACCCTCCGCCGCTGTTCGCCGCGACGTCGAGGCACTCGGCCACCATTCCCCGGATCGAGTCCGCGTCGCCCGCGAAGCGGATGCCGACACGTCTGCGGTGGCGGTTCCGACTCAGCACCGCATGGGTGCCGATCGCTACGGTCACCAACGAGTCCGGAACGCCCGGGACCGACGCCGCGCGAAGTGCCTCGTCGGCGAACCGGAGCGCCTCGGCGACGGCTCGTCGCGCCATCATCAGCCGCGCCTGGAGGACCACCAGCACCACGGTCGCGTGGGGGCTGTGGACCGATGCGGACGCCGAATCGAGCCACGTCGCCGCATCGTCGAGGTCATCCCGGTCGAGCGCGATGCCCGCAGGCGCCAGATGTGCGGCCCCGGCCTGGACGGCGAGAGGACTGCCGAGCTCGTCGGCATCTGCGACCGCGCGGCGGGCGTGAGTTTCAGCCGCCGACAAGTCTCCGTCCTGCCACTCGAGAAGCGCGAGGTTCGCGCGGGCGTTGAGAACGGGAAGCAGAATCCGCGGGCCGCCCTCATACCGCAGCACGTCGGCGAGATCGGCTCGGCCCGCCACACGATCCCCCGACCAGAGCTCACAGGCTCCGAGGTTGCCGACCAGCGCCGTCCGAATCACGTCCCAGTCCGCCAGTCCGGAAGTCGCCAGCGCCTCTGGGTTCCGGTGCAGTCGATCGCAGCGTGCCCGCAACCCCGCCGGATCGTCGATCCACGGCCGCAATCCCAACTCGACCAATTCCAACAGGAACTCGTACCGGCGACGCCTGCGGCCCTCGAGGCGGCAGACGCGACCGTGCGCCGCCGCTGCCAACTCGTCCAGGTCGGCGGTCCGGCCCGTCATGGCCTCGGCCGTCGCCACCCCGATCGCCAACCCGGGATGAGTGAGAACCGCGTCCCGCGGAACTCGGCTCAACGTCGCCGACAGCCAGTCCGGCGGGCGCGCCATCGCCCACGCGATGATGTGGGTGCCGACGAGTTCGGAGGCCGCCTCCCACTCGTTCGCCTCGATCGCATGCTCCAGCGCCCGTCTGGGCATGCCTTGTTCACGAAACCAGTGCGCGGCCACCCGATGCGAAGTGGCCAGATCGCGCCGGTCGGTGATCCGGGAACGGAGCAGATCGAGCAGGAGCGGGTGCAGCCGGTACCAGCCGGGGGCGTTTGCGCTCTCGTGGACGAACATGTTGAGACCGGCGAGTTCGGCCAGCCGCTCACCGCTGTCTTCACCTCCGCCGAGAGCAGCGGCCAGTTCCGGACACACTTCGTCGGCGACGCAGACCCTGGTGAGGAAGTAGCGCCATTGCAGCGGTGCGCCGAGGAATACCTCTCGCATCAGATAGTCGGCGACGTATCCGTCCCGTCCGGAGAACTCGGTGGCGTACGCGTGCGGATCGGCCGCCGAAGCCAGACCGATGGCCGCGAGGCGCAGACCGGCGGCCCAGCCTCCGGTTCGCTCGACCAGCCGCTCCACGTCGTCCGGACCGACGGTCACCGACGCATCCGCCAGCAGCGCCGCCGCCTCGTGAACACCGAACCGGATCTCGTCGACGCGGACCTCGCTCAGCACCGATTCCACCCGCATGCGGTGCAGTGGCCACGGCGGATCGTGGCGCGTCACCGCGACGATGCGCACGCTGTCGGGCATCCGGTCCACCAGTTCCAGCAACTGCTCGTGCGCGCGGCCCGGTGACCGAGTGCAGGTCGTCGAGCACCAGCAGCAGGGGCCCGGAGTCGGCCAGGCACGACGCCAGCCGCGCGGGCACCTCCGCCGGCGAGCACGCGGAGAAGTCGATCATCGCGGCGAGCGCACGGGGATCACCGATGCCCATCTCGGCCACGGCGGTGACCACCGCCGACCAGAGCGCGGCCGGGTCGTCGCCGACACGGGCGAGATCGGCCCAGGCCGCCGGATGCCGGCGGTCGGTGAGCCATCCGGCGACCGCGGTCGTCTTGCCGTACCCGGCCGGGGCCCAGACCACGGTGACCGGCGTCGACCGGTACTCGTCGAGCAGTGCGTAGACGGTGCGGCGCGGCAACGCATTGCGGACGACGGGACGGTCGAACGGTCTCACCGCCTGCCCGTCCCTGAACCACGCCATTCGCCCATTGTTCTGCGGCAGAGCCGATTTCGAGGGCGATTTCACCCATTTACGGTAATTTCCGCGCCTACCGTCAGACGGAAGACTCGTCAGCGGTATCCGGCTCGGGGCTGGGGGATTCTCGACTACTCTGACGTTCCTGTCCACCGCGGGCGCGGCGCCGATCGCGTCCGGCCGGACGCGACGGCAGAACCGGAAGGGCTCGAGGATGTTTGATGCAAACGGCTTGGTGATCCTGGCAGTCGGCGCGCTGCTGTGTTTCTACGGGGTGCGGTCAGTGCATCTGGGCGTGATCGCCGCGGGATTCGGTCTGGGCTGGATCGTCAGCGGCCTGTTCAACGCCGGCGGTCTGACCATGTTCCTGTTCGGCCTGATCGGCGCGGTGTCGGCCTGGGTGGTCTGCTCGCTGATCTTCCGGTTCGCCGCGTACTTCGTGGGCGGCCTGACCGGAGCGGTGGGCGGCGCACGCCTCGCCGACCTGGTTCAGCCCGGCGACAATTCGTGGGCGGCCAGCGCGATCATCATCGTCGCCATCGCGGTCGCGGCCGCGTTCTGCGCCGACAAGTACCGCGCACGCGCACTGCTGTGGCTCACCTCCATCGGCGGCGCCAGCATGGTCCTGATCGGCGTCGGGCGCGCCTTCGAGCCGTTGAACTGGGTCGACAGTCCCGACTCGGCAGCGGCCAGCATCACCTCGAACGCGCTGTGGATCGCATTGTCGGTGGCGGGCTGGATCATCCAGCGGCGACTGTTCGCCGACCGCCTGGGCATCAAACCCCGCCAGAGCGAGGCCGCGGCCTAGGCCGCGCCTTCGTCGTCTCCGGGTGCGGGGATCTCCTCCCTGCGGTAGTTCGGCAGTCGGCCGGCCGGAATGATCGCGGTCGCGCTCACGGCGGCCAGGAACAGCAGTCCGAATCGCAGGGTCCGCAGACGCGTGTCCTCGTTGACCTCCACCGCGGCGTCGATCTGTGCCGGGGTCGCGTCCGTCTGCTCCTCGAGAGCGGTCCGCAGATTGTCGTTGCTGACGAAGTTGACGTTATCGAGATTCACCTGTTCCACCAGCGAGTCGGGCAGTTCCGGGTGGCTCGCGACCGACGATGTGACCGTGAAGCCGAGGATGGTGACAGCAGCGCGCCGGCCACCGCCGTGCCCACCGCCGAAGCCAGATTCTGTGTGGTGCCGCGGACCGATCCGACGTCACCGGCCAGACGCGTCGGAGCCGCGGTCACGAGCACGTTGAAGACGAGGGTGACGAGGGCGCCCTGCCCGATGCCGAACACGATGAGCCCGATGATCGTCGCCGCCGTCTCCCAGTTGTTGCTCACCACGAATGAGAGCCACAGCAGTGCCGCGGTGGTGAGGCCGAAGGAGAAGACGCCGATGGTGCGGGGACTGTAGCGCCGGTAGAACCTGATCACGAGGAGCGCGGTCACGAACACCGTCAGGTTGAACGGAATCATCGCGATCGCGGTGTCGAACGACGAACGGCCCTGAACGATCTGGATGTACAGCGGCACGGTGAAGTTCAGTGCGGCCTCCAGCGAGACGACGATGAACATGGCGTACACCGCGGCACGCTCACGCGAACTGCCGAGCACCGACAGATCGACCAGCGGAACCTTGCCCGCCTTCATCCGCGACCGGGTCCAGACGAAGAAGCCCTGGCCGACGATGAGACCGAGCACGATCATCAGTGGCGCCGGCGAGACTCCGCCGACGTCGAAGGGCGCACCGGCGTCGGCGAAGAACAGGCCCCACGAGTTGAGGTTGTTGAAGCCGAGCGTCAGCAGCACCACCGAGCCACCGATCAGCACCGCGCCGATCACGTCGATCTCGATACTCGGGTCACCCTTGTCCGAGCGGAGGGTGAAGCTGAGCGCGAAGACGATGACCGCCACAGCCAGGACGATGCCGAACACCGGCCGCCAGCCCACCGACGCACCCAGCGCACCGCCGATGAAGAAGGCGCTCATGCCGGAGACCGCACGAGCCGAGCCGAGCGATCCCACCGCCGTCGCCTGCTGGTCGCCGACGTAGTTCTCAGCGATCAATGCGACCAGCGACGGCACGATGATGGCCGCGGATGCTCCGGCCAGGCCCTGTCCGGCGATCGCCCACCCGACCGACGGCGAGAAGATCATCATCAGCGACGAGCAGGCGAAGGTGACGACGACGATCCGGAAGATCATCACCCATCCGACGCGCTGACCGAGTTTGCCGCCGAGCATCACCAATGCGGCCACGGCCAGCCCGTACATGACGATGGTGGTGCCGACGGCGGTGGGCGTGGCGTCGAAGTCGTCGACCATCCCGCCGATCGAGACCGGCAGCGCCGCGACGTTGAACGACATCAGGACCTGCGCGAAGAACAGTCCGATGAGCGGCAGCCACGAGCGCCGCTCCTCGCTGACCGGGACGGCGGTGGTCGTCATACTGCATCCTTTCGGGCGGCTGGTGCCGAAGAGTGGTGGGCGGGAGCCGAGGCGAAGATGTTCAAGCCGAGTGCACGTGAGAGATACGCGGTCGCCAACTGGCCGCGAACGCTGTTCCCGGCCGAATCCAGGAGGGGCGAGAAGGTGCCGATCGCGCCCTTGCCCGGGGCGATCGCGACGATGCCGCCCGAGACCCCGGACTTGGCGGGCAGGCCGATCTCGAACAGCCATTCGCCGGAACGCTCGTACATGCCGGTCGACGCCAGGACCGCGAGGGTGTCGCGGCAGACCTGGTCGGAGACCACCCGTTCACCGGTCACCGGGTTGACTCCGCCGTCGGCGAGCGTCGCGCCCATCACCGCGAGGTCGCGCGCGCTGACGCGGAGCGAGCACTGGCGCGTGTAGGTGTCGACCGCGTCCGACGGATCGATGTCGATGCGCCCGTAGCTCTCGAGCAATTGTGCGATCGCCCTGTTGCGCTGGTTGGTTCGCATCTCCGAATGGTAGATCTCGCCGTCGAGTTCGAGCTGCCGTCCGGCGAACCGGGACATCCCCGTCCGGATCACCTCCCACTGTTCGGCCGGCGTGGCTCCGGGGACCAGCGCCGTGGTGGCGATGGCGCCGGCGTTCACCATCGGATTCATCGGGTGACCGTTGTTGAGTTCGACGGCGATCACCGAGTTGAACGACAAGCCGGTGTTGTTCACGCCGACCCGATCCTTGATGACGCCGTGGCCCACGGCGTCGCAGACCATCGCATAGACGAAGGCTTTGGAGATCGACTGAATCGAGAACAGCGTCTCGCACGAGCCGGCGCCGTGGACCGATCCGTCGATCTCTCCGACCGCCAGCCCGAACAGCTCCGGGTCGGCGGCCGCCAGCCCCGGGATGTAGTCGGCGACATGCCCGTCGGCATTGGACGCGTAGCGCGCATGCGCCTGGACGGCCAGGGTCTCGACGCGGTGCCATCCCGGCATGGCGCCGGTCGAGACCTGCTGAGCCACATCGTTCACGGTTCTATCCACCGGCGTTCCTCTCGTCGACGCGCACTTCGTCGTCCGGTCATCGCAGGTTCCGCACGTTCCGGGCCGCACACCGGCTTTCAGCGTCGACGAGAGTCCCGAACCTCTAAACTCTTAGCGCAATGGCTGCCAACTCCCACCGGCCACGCGCCGAGCATCTCGGCCCCGAGCGTCGTCGGCCCCAGATCCTCGACGCCGCGCTGGACATCGCCGTCTCCGAAGGCGTTTCGGCCGTGACCGTGGCGTCGGTGGCCGAGCGGCTGCGCGTCACCCGGCCGGTGATCTACGCGTGCTTCGCCAACCGCGTCGACATGATCGCCGAACTGGTCCAGCGCGAGGAGGGCCGGCTGCGCGAATCGATGACGACCGTGCTCCGCAGGCGAGCCGTCGACGCCGACGCGACGGTCTTCATCGACGGTTTCCGCGCGCTGCTCAACACCGTCGCCGAACAGCCCAAGACCTGGCGGCTGGTGTACGGCTCCCCCGACTCCGAAGTCGCGGAGTTCTTCGGCCGGGGACGGGCCGACGCCGTGGCCCGCTGCACCGATCTGCTGCGGCCGACCCTGGCGGCGTGGGGGATGCCGGAGGCGGACATCGACAAGAAGCTGTACCCGCTGGTGGAGTTGTGGGTCTCCGCCAGCGAGGGCGCCGTTCGCTCCCTGCTCGCCGATTCTCGTTGGGCGCCGGACGAATTGGCCGAATTCCTGGGCGAGAGCGTGTACCACGCACTGCGGACGGCCGTCTGACGTCGCTGCGCAAGCTCGGGCGGTCAGCGGCGCAACGGGGCCGTGGCGTCGAACGCCTCCACACGGCTCCCGCTGTGCCAGGCGTGCCAGCGCCGCCACCGTCTCATGGACCCGGCCTGCCACCACCGATCCACACCCGGCAGTACGCGGCGCGCCACTTCGATCACGGCGATGAAAGGCGCCCGTCCGATCAGCATCGCGACGCCGGGCAGCCCGCTCGGGAGCCGGTGGGCGCGCCGGTTCCAGGGCAGCATGAACAGCCGCGTGTAGCCGGCCTGCAGATGCAGGTGGAACAGGGCACGCAACCGGCCCGGGCCGCGCATTCCCGGATGCGGCGCGAACGCGGGGACGAACGACTCCACCAGTTCGGAACCGAGACAGCCGGAATCGTGTTTGCGCGTGGCGTCGAAGTAGTACAGCAGCCGGAGGCCGTCGGCATAGGTATCCGGATACATCTCGTCCACCCGGCAACCGACCAGGTGACCGAGATACCGATTGAAATGGAGGACGGCGCGGACCTCCGACGGACTGGTCAGGAAGCCGAGCGCGGTCAGCCCGAAAGCCGGACCCACGCTGCCGCCGAGGAGGGTCAGCATCATCTCGCTCTGGCTGATCGGCAGACCGTACCGTTCGGCGTCCCACTCCGGATGCGCAAAGACGCGCGCCCGCACCGACACGTGCATCACGCGGACTCGCAGCGAGATGGCGCGCGCCGTCGACCCGGGAGTGAGCACCGCCCCCGGACGGCAGACCTCCAGCCACCACCGACTCGTCTCGAGATATCGGTTCAGCGCACTCGATCCCGCGTATCCGCCGGCGAGTGAGAGCGGCACCGCGAGAGACGCTTCGGTGTAGGTGTCCATCGTGCCCGCATTCCCGACCGCTCCGAGGCTGTAGCCCCAGCGTCGCCACACCGCCGCGCCCTGCTCCACCAGGTCCGGATCCACCCAGTCCGGGACCGTCTCGAACTCGGCGAAGAGAGCCCGCATCGATTCGGCCGCGTCGGGAACGTTGTCGATCCCCACTCGCAGCGCCTCGTCGAGGAGTTCGCGCGCCGCCGCGCCGCCCATCTCACCGTGAAAGGTCTCGGCGACGAAGGCCTCCGCCGTCGGGTCGCCGGCGAGAAGTCCCGCAGCGAACGCCGAGCGCACGTCGCCGCCGGGAAACAGATCCACTCCCGTGATCCGCTCGATTCGATTCCGCAACCGCAGATGCGCGGGCGACACGACCAGTTCCATGCGGCAAGAGTAAGAGATGAACGCACCACTGTGAGACTGTTTGACTATATCGTCTCACCGGCTGCACGCGCACCAGCTCCCCGCGGCGGGGTCCCGAGCCACCCACGCGCGTCGGCGACGAAGCATAGGATCGACGTCGACCGTCCCGAACTCAGGAGCACCCATGGATGTCAGCGTCGTCTGGACCATCAATGCCCGCACCGCCTCCGTCGACAAGGCCGTCGAGAGCCTCGCGGAGATCCAGGAGGAGGGCTTTCGCCGAGTCTGGTGCACCCAGATGCCGAATGAGCCCGACGCCCTGACGATGCTGACGGTCGCGGGTTGGGAGGTGCCGGAGATCGAGTTCGGTACCAGCGTGCTGCCGATGCAGGTGCAGCATCCGATGCTCCTGGCGCAACGCGCGCTGACCACCAACGCGATCATCGGTCCGCGCCTCCATCTGGGACTCGGCCTGAGCCACCAGGTGGTCACCGAGGGCATGTGGGGCGTCTCCTACAAGCGGCCCGTCCAGCGCACCAACGAGTACCTCGACGGCCTGCTCCCGCTACTGAACGGCGAAAAGGTCAGCAGCGCGGGCGAACTCGTGACGACGCGGGGCGCCCTGACGATCGCCGACGTTCCCGCGCCGCCGGTGTACCTGGCCGCGCTGGGACCGAAGATGCTCGGCGTCGCGGGCAGTCGCACGGCGGGCACGGTGACCTGGATGACCGGGCCCAAGACCTTGCGCGATCACATCGCCCCCACCCTGCGCACAGCCGCCGAGGCCGCGGGACGCTCGGCCTCCGACGTGCGCGTGGTGGCGATGCTGCCGGTCTCGGTGACCGACGACGCCGACGGCGCCCGCGCCGCCGCGGCCGAGCAGTTCGCCATGTACGACAACCTGCCCTCGTACAAGGCGATGCTCGACCGCGAGGGCTTCACCGGTCCGGGCGACGCCGCGATCGTCGGCGACGAGGCCACCGTCGCCGACCGCATCCGGGAGCTGGGAGCCTTCGGCGTCGACGAGTTCGTCGGCATACTGTTCGATCGCGACCGCGAGACGCGCGCCCGCACGCGCGCTCTCCTGCGGACGCTGGATGCGTGATGTCCGACTCCCAACCCAGGGCCGACTAAGCAAAGTTAGGTGAGCCTGGGTTACTATTCGGCTCATGAAGTCGACTATGAAGACCGTCCTGGCACTGGTGGCGGGTCTGCTGGCCGTCGTCCTGACGGTGTCCGCGTGCAGCGCTCCCGACGAGGACGAGGCCTCGGGCGGCCCGATCCAGGTGAACACCGCGCAGGGACCGGTGACGGTGAAGGGCACTCCCAAGCGGATCGTCACCCTCGGCGCGCAGTGGATCGACACCGCACTGGCCTTCGGCGTCAAGCCCGTTGCCTACCTCGACAACATCCAGATCCTCACCGGCAGCCCGTCGCCCTGGACCGGTGACAAGCTGCAGGGATCGACGGCACTGGATCCGGAGAACCTGGTGGCACAGATCGCCAAGGCCGAGCCCGACCTGATCCTCGCCGAGGGCTACATGCCCAAGTCGCAGCCGGAGAACTTCGAGAAGATCAGAAAGATCGCGCCCACCATCCCCGGCGTGACCGGTCAGCAGGTGGACCCGTGGCAGGACCTTGTCGCGCTGATGGGCACCCTGCTGCGTCAGGACGGCAAGGCCAAGGAGATCACCGCCGGCGTCAACAACCAGATCGCCGACTTCAAGAAGGAGCTCCCGGGTCTGGCGGGCAAGACGTACGCGATGGCGTACATGTACTCCGCCGATCAGATCCAGGTGATGGCCGATCCGAACGACGGCGCCGCGTACCTGTTCAACGAACTCGGCATGAAGGTCGCGCCCAAGCTGCTCGCTCAGTTCGAGAAGACGAAGAACCCGCGCTTCCCGATCTCCACCGAGAACGTCCCGATGCTCGACGCCGATGTCCTGATCGTCACGGCGAACACCCCGGCTCTCAAGAGCGCGCTGCGCAAGCTGCCGGGATACTCGGAGCTCGAGTCGGTCCGCAGCGGGGCCGTCGCCGATCTGTCCGTCGCCGACATCAGCGGACTCAATCAGCCGACGCCGCTGGCGATCCCGTACCTGCTCGACGAGCTGAAGCCGGCCTTCCAGAAGGCGACGGCCTGATCGGATGACGGGTCCCTCGCGGACCGCCCTGCGCAACGTCTACACCTGGCGTCCCGGGAGCAAAGCCGTGCTCGGCGCTCCCGGGACCGCTACGGTTCTGCCGGCGAAACGCCGGTTGACCGGACTGGTGCCCATGCAGGGCGGCGTACTCAAAGCACTCAACGCCGGCCCGGTCGCCTTCGACGCGGCACCGCCTCCGCCGGTCGCCGATCTGCTGCGCGACCTGCTGTCGGCCGGTGCACTCGAACTCGCCGTCTCCCGCGGCGAGACCGAGCTGTACCGCCTCCGGCCGTTCCGCTCCGTCGATTCCACGCGCCCCGAGCCGCGTCACGCCGACGGGGTGCTGTCTCGATTCACGGTGCTCCGCAGGACGGGTGGCGAGATCGTCGCCGAGAACCCGCGCTCCTGGTGCGACGTGGTGATCGGTGCCCCTTCGGTGGCCGCGATCCTGGCCGGCGGCCGAGACGACGACCTCGTCGCCGACTCGCTGTGGTCGGATCTGCTGTGGACCGGTCACGCCGTTCTCGACGCCGACGGCGAGGAGTCCGATTTCTCAGCGGCCGCGTGGAGTCCCCACGAACTCTGGTTCCACCGTCGGAGCACCGTCGGCGACCGCGGCACCAGTTGGGCCCACTTCGGCCCCACCCGCTGGGCCGACGGGCACTTCGCGCCGGTCCCCGCGTCGCCCGAACCGTACCCGGGCGAGAGCATCCCGCTGCCCGTGCCCGATCTCGACCGCCTGTCGCAGTCGGACGTGCCCTTGGCGCGCGTCGTCGAGGATCGGGTGTCCGTCCGCAGCTTCGACGACGCCGCACCGATGACCGTCGCGGAGCTGGGCGAGCTGCTGTATCGCTGCGCCCGCACTCGGAACGTGGCCACCCTCGAGCGTTCCGGCACCGCCGTCACCGAGCTTCCTTCTCGCCCCTACCCTTCCGGCGGCTCCCTCTACGAGCTCGAGATCTACCCGGTGATCCGCACCGTCGACGGCGTCGCACCCGCGATGTACCACTACGACTCGTACCGGCACGCACTGCGCCGGGTGGCCGACATCGACGACCCCGCCGTGAATCGGCTGCTCTCGCCCGCCGCTCTCACCCTCGCCGACGGCGAGTTGCCGCAGGTGATGCTCGCCCTGGCCGCTCGGGCGGGCCGAATGATGTGGACGTACGAGCAGATGGCGTACGCGGTGATCCTCAAACACGTCGGCGTGCTGACCCAGACGCTGTATCTCACCGCCACGGCGATGGGTCTCGGCGGGGTCGCGCAGGGCTACGGCGACACCGCGGCATTCGCCGCGGCCACCGGCCGCGACGAGTTGGAGGAATGCAATGTGGGGACCTTCGTGGTGGGCCGTCCCCGCGTCTGAGCCGGGCCCGCGCCTCAGTCCCGGTCGAGCGCGACCGCCGCCTGGACCAGCGCCACGAACGCGTCCGCGTCGAGATCGTCCGATTCGGCGAGGTCGACGGCACGGCGGGTTCCGCCGGTCGCGGGGACGAACAGCCCGGCGGGATCCGGCAGCGACGCGCCCTTGGCGAAAGTGACTTTGACCTTCGCCTTGTAGGTCTCGACGGTGCAGATCAGACCGTCGAGCGAGAAGGTCGGCACTCCGTCGGGATTCGAGGGCTTCTTCCACTTCGCCTCTTCGACGACACCGGGCGCGGCGCGGTGGATCAGTGAACGGATCTCGTCGACGCGGGTCGCCCGCCAATCGCTGCTCATGGGCTCACGGTAATCGATTGCGGCCGCCTCCGATCGCCGCACAGCACGGACACAACGTCTGCCCGGGTTCGATCACCCAGCCGTCGGCCGCGGCGAAGTCGACGGCGGCGGCGCCCGACCGGCATCGGAGCCAGTAGGCGCGCTCGCATCGGGAACATCGGATCTCACTCGTGGGCCGCGGCGCGGCGGACTCCCGTGGAGGCAGGACTGCAGTCATCGAAATGCTCTGATCGTCGTTCTCATGAGAGATCGTGAGGTGCCGGGCGGCCCGGGTCTTCTCCCCGGACGCCCGGCACACGGTTCGGTTACGGGACTTCGGAACGGTGAGGAAGTGCGTCGACCTGCGCCGCTCCCCGCACGGTGTGGGGGTAGTCGTCAGGTTCGGCGCCGTCCGCATCGACCGGATGCTGCTGTTCCAGCCAGTCGATCGGATCGACTTCCAAGACACTCGTCATCGACAACCTCCTTCGGTGAAGAGAATGCGCGACGCCTGCGGCGGCTGTCAGCGGGTCACTCCGTCGCGGCGGTGATCGACCGCGGCTCGCCCTTGTGCTCGATCTCGATCTTGCGGGGCTTGGCCTTCTCCGACAGCGGGATGGTGACCGTCAGTACGCCGTTGTCGTACTGCGCATTGATTCCGGACGTGTCGATTCCCTCACCGAGGGTGACCTGGCGCCTGAAGGTTCCGGAGAAGCGTTCGCTGGCCAGCCATTTGGCGTCTTCGGACGGCACGGTCCGGTGAGCCGACAGGGTCAGCACGCCGTTGTCGACGCTGACGTCGATCGATCCGGGGTCGACGCCGGGAAGGTCGGCCGCGAGAACGTAGTGACTGTCGACCTTGTAGAGGTCCATCGGCATGAATCGGGGAGTCCGCGCAGTTCCTGCCTGGCCGGAGAGCAGGCCGCGGGCGAGGGCGTCAAAGTCGCTGAATGGATCGAAGCGAAGCACAGCACCACACCTCCTATTCATTTGTCACCAGCCGGTTCGACTGATGATCGTCGACTGTGCACCACCAAATTTAGCACTCTCGCTTATCGAGTGCCAGATTTTCGTGTCTCTTGTGCCAGATTTCGGCGATACCGCGCGCGCTGCGGCCCGCGCCCGGTCAGTCTGGTGCAGGCCGTCTGAGAACACGACCGATACCACCCTCACGACATCGAAAGGTCACCCGTGCCCGCTGAGTTCAATCCGACCATCACTCGTCGCCAGGCACTCGCCGCGGGCGGCGCGGCCGTCGCCGCCGCATTGGTCGCGCCGGGTCACGGGATCGCGGCAGCGGCCGGGCCGTCACCGGACGCCGACGTCATCATCGTCGGTCACGGACTGTCCGGACTCGTCGCGGCGTCCGAACTCGCCGATCGCGGACGCAAGGTGCTCATCGTCGATCAGGAGTCGGGACAGAACGTCGGTGCCCAAGCGCACTGGAGTCTGGGCGGACTGTTCTTCATCGACAGCCCGGAGCAGCGTCTCGCCGGCATCCGCGACTCGCACGAGCGGGCACACCGCGACTGGTTCGCCACCGCGGGCTTCGACCGCTCGCCGCACAGCGTCGACGGCGAGGACTATTGGGCTCGGAGATGGGCCGAGAAGTACCTGGAATTCGCCGCCGGAGAGAAGCGGTCGTGGCTGGCGGGAATGGGCGTCTCGTGGGTTCCCGTGGTCGGATGGGCCGAGCGGGGCAACGGCGTTCCGGGCACTCCCGGCAACACCGTCCCCCGATTCCACACCACGCTCGGCACCGGTCCGGGAGTCGTCGAACCGTTCGTCCGGCGGGTGCGCGAGGCGCAGCGCCGCGGACGGATCCGGTTCGCGTTCCGGCATCGGGTCGACGAACTGATCACCGCGCAGGGAGCCGTGGTCGGCGTCCGCGGCTGCGTCCTCGAACCGAGTTCGCTGCCGCGAGGAAAAGCCACTTCCCGCAAGCAGATCGGGGATTTCGAACTCCACGCCCCACTGGTGATCGTGGCGTCGGGCGGCATCGGAGGCAATCACGACCTGGTGCGCCGAAACTGGCCGGCACGGCTGGGAACGGCGCCGGAATTCATGGTCACCGGCGTCCCGCAGCACGTAGACGGCCGGATGCTCGGCATCGCCGAACGATCAGGCGCCCGGCTCGTGAACCGCGACCGCATGTGGCACTACACCGAGGGCCTGCGGAATCATTCGCCGATCTGGCCCGGACACGGTATCCGGGTGCTCGGAGCCCCGTCGTCGATGTGGTTCGACGCGGCCGGTCGCCGATTCGGCGAACCGGGCATCCCCAGCCACGACACTCTCGGCACCCTCGAGCTCATCCAGCGCTCCGGCTACGACTACTCGTGGTTCGTCTTGAACAAGCGGATCATCGAGAAGGAGTTCGTGCTCTCGGGCTCCGAACAGAACCCGGAGCTGACCGCCAAGAACCTCCCGCTGTACCTGTTGCACCGCGCCACCGACGACGTTCCGAAACCCGTGCAGGCCTTCCTCGATCGCGGACCGGACTTCGTCACGGCGGGCAGCGTCGAAGCGCTGACGGCCAAGATGAACGCCCTTGTCGGTACCGATCTGGTGGATCCGGGTTCTCTGAAGAAGCAGATCGCGCACCGCGACCGTGAGGCCTTCAACCCGAAGAGCACCGATCCGCAGATCAAGAGCATCCGGCGGTCGCTGGCCTACGTCGGCGACAACCTCGTGCGCACCGTGCCGATGCACCGAATCCTCGACCGCGATGCGGGACCGCTCATCGCGATCAAGATGAACATCCTGACCCGGAAGTCCCTCGGCGGACTGCAGACCGATCTGTCGGGCCGGGTCCTGTCCGCGGACGGCCGGCCCGTCGAAGGGCTGATGGCCGTCGGTGAGGCCTCCGGCTTCGGTGGCGGCGGCGTGCACGGCTACCGAGCACTCGAAGGGACCTTCCTGGGCGGGTGCCTGTTCACCGGCCGCACCGCGGGCCGGGCCGCCCATCGCCTGCTGTGATACGCGACCGGCCGCGGCCGCTCAGTTGAAGATCGTGAGGTCGACGGCCTCGGCCATCGTGCGGTAGCCGGCCGGACCCGCTGGCGCTCCGAATCGGCCCGCGGGGCGGCGTAGCCGCTGAAGAGCGAGTCGGACGCCGGCAGGATCGTCGCCACGTGAACACGGACGCCGTCGGCCTTCAGGCGGGCGATGATGTTCTTGTACCTGGCGATCACCTGGTCGGCGGTCGAGCCGAGCCGAGGACCTACCGAGACCCCAAACACACAGGAGCGCAGCGCCCCCCAGGTCAGTCGAGTAAGCGGAGGAGCGAAGCGACGAAGCGCATCGAGACCCGTCGTCACACGCTGTGGATACCCGCATTGCACCCCGCCCCGACGTCCGCAACAGTCAACTCATGCACGGCTTCATGTACATCCTGAAATGCGCGGACGGCAGCTACTACGTGGGGAGCACGCGGAATATCGAGCATCGGTTCGAGCAACACCAGTCAGGTCGCGGTTCGGCATATACCCGGAATCGCTGTCCGGTCGAGCTGGTCTTCTGCGAGGAGTTCGATTCCATCGAGGATGCGTACGCGATGGAGAGACGGGTGTCGAAGTGGTCGCGCGCGAAACGAGAGGCGCTGATCGCCGGCGATTTCGACGCGCTGCGCCGCGCGGCGAAGAAGGGCTTCCGCCCGGGCCAGACGCCGCCGTCGAGGCCGCAGGAGTGATCGCCCAGGCCTATGAGTAAACCGAGGGCGCATCGAGACCCCGTCGGCGGCAACGTCTCGATACGCTTCGTCGCTTCGCTCCTCCGCTTACTCGACAAACCTGAACGGTGCCCCAGGACCGTCGAGTAGAACGAGGCGCAAGCCGAGGACGCATCGAGACCCCGGGCGACGTCCGTCTCGATGCGCTTCGTCGCTCCGCTCCTCCGCTCACTCGACAAACCTGTGAGGTCGACAAACCTGATAGAACCCCCCAAGACCGTCGAGTAGGACGAGGCGCAAGCCGAGGACGCATCGAGACCCCGGGCGTCTCGATACGCTTCGTCGCTCCGCTCCTCCGCTCACTCGACAAACCTGTGAGGTCGACAGGCCTGATAGAACCCCCCAAGACCGTCGAGTAGGACGAGGCGCAAGCCGAGGACGCATCGAGACTCTGAAGCGCCCTGGGTTTCGTTCCGTGGTTACACGGTCGCGGGCGCGGTCGTCGTGGTGTGAGTGTAGGTCGCTTCGACGTTCGCCGGGGTGCGGTAGCCGAGAGCTTCGTGGAGCCGGGAGGTGTTC